>CAJWIC010000109.1 GCA_913040905.1 uncultured Synechococcus sp.
CGCTGCTCACCAGCACCCCCGGGCCGGGCGGCAACAGCTGCTGCGGCAACGCTTCGGCGCCGTTGAGAGGCATCCAGCGCCCATCGCGGAACCCTTGCAGCAGTTGCCCTGGCGTCATGGTGAGGCCGCCTCCCACACCGCCGCCGGATCGTCGCTGAACAAGGGGCCCGCGGGACACCAACCCGGCGCGAGTCCCGGCGCAACGGGCGTCGGCCCCTGCAGCTGAAGCGCCGCCAGATGATGCAGCCAGCGGCGACCGATTCCTGTTTCGAAGGCGGTGCTGAGCATCCGATAAGGCACACACTCCTGCAACTGCCGCAGCAGCGGCCTGGGATCTCCCTCCAGCAGCGGACGCCGCACCTGCCATCCGCGCCAACGGTTCCGCAGCGACGGGTCCTGATCCAGGGATTCATCCAGGGCCACCGGCCCCAGGCCCGCCAGCTCATCCAATCCCTCTTGATCGTTGGGCGCCAGGGGCTGCTCCAGCCAGGCGAAGCGTGGATCCCCCACCAGCCGTTCCATCCAACGGCGGGCCGTGGCTCGGTTCCAACCCCCATTGGCATCCAGCCGCAGGGAGGCCGTGGACGGCAACCGCTCCAACAACGTCTCCAGCAGCGACCATTCCTGAGGATCCGGATCTGCCGCCACCTTCCACTTCACCGTCAACTCCCGCTGACGGCCCCGCTGCTCCAGCAGTTGCTCAAGCTGAGCCACCATGCGATCACCAGCCGGTAGCAGCGCAGCGGACCTGGGCGCCGCCAGCCAGCCCTGTCGCGCTGTGATGCCCACCAGACCATCCAGCTCCGCCAGGGCTGCTCCGACCCCGAACGCCAGCGCAGGAGACAGCCCGGGCAGCTGCTCCTCCAGGTCTGATCGCTGCAGACCGGGACCGGCCAGCTGCGTCAAACCGACCGCGCACTGCGGTCGCTCCGCTGGATTGAGCGGCGCCACTTCCCCCCAACCAAGGGCACCATCGCTTGCCTCGAGCCGCAGCAGCCATCCCTCGCGGGTCTCAATCACCCCCGCCGCAGTGCGCAGTGGCCGCTGCAGCGAAAAGCGAAAGCGACGCCACTGCAGCTGGAGAGGCATCACAGCCCCCCCAGGGCCAGTCCCAACGCCAGACCAAGGCCGTTCCAGGCCTGAAAGCGCAGGGCCAGAAACTTGCTGCCGCTGATCCGGTCCGGCTGGTCATGGCAGCGCTGCATCAATCGGATCAAAGCCATACCCGCCGGCAGCCCCAGACCGCTCAGCAAGACCGTCGGAGGCCAGTCTCCATGCAGAAGCGGCAGCCACTCCAGCGCCAGCGTCAAGGCCACAAACCAGGGCACCATGGCCGCTGCCCGGGCAGTGCCCAGCCGCACCACCGGCGAACGTTTGCCATGGGCAGAGTCCTCCTTCACCTGATGGAAGTGGGAGCAGAACAGCACCAGGCTGGTGGCTACAGCAGGTCCGGAGCCAAGCAGCAAGGCGGTTCCCCAGGGGATGGCATCCGCCCCCCGGGGTTCAAGCACCAACAGGGCGGCAGCGGTGGCGCAGGGACCAAAGGCCAGCCAGCAGAGCGGTTCTCCCAGGCCTCGATAACCCAGCCGAAACGGTGGCCCCTGGTAGACGTAACCCAGCCCGCAGCACAGCAACACCAGGGCCAGCACCAGTGCTGAGCTGCACCAGGCCAACCAGGCCATCAGACCCAGTCCAGAAGC
This sequence comes from uncultured Synechococcus sp., assembly GCA_913040905.1. The sequence goes on from CAJWIC010000109.1 coordinate 1,701, forward strand.
CAGAGACACCAGGGACGCCCAAGCCACCCGGTCCCGACGTCCGGTGAGATTCACCACCGAATGGGGCTTGCCCGTGGCGTCGACTCCGGTTTCGGCATCAAACAGGTCGTTGCTGAGGTTCTCCCACAGCAGCAGCAGGATGGCCGCCAGCAGAAAGCCGCACAGCTGCGTCCAGCGCAGTGATCCGAGGGCACCAATCCGCCAACCCGCCGCCAGCAGCACCGGCATTACGGCCACGGAATACATCGGCCACTTGATCGCGGCTTTCCAGAGCAGGCGCCGATCGGCGTAACGGGATGCGACAGCCTGCGGCTCAACCATGGACTGGACCCGATTCCGCCGGGTGATGACCCATACATTTGAGCAGTAACCCTGGCCGGAATCGCCGCAGATGTCGGCTGATTGTTCTTTCAGCAGTGTTCTCGAGGCCTCCCGGCAGGGCTGGTCAGCGGCTGGTGGCGACGACACACTGCTCAGCCTGGCTCTGCCCCTGGACGGGATCGACCCCCTCCAGGCCCTGCCGGTGCTGGCGGGTCAGGCCTCGTTCCAGATGCTGATGGATGGTGCCCCAGGGCTCTGTCTGGCTGCCGCCGGGTCCTGCCAACAACTGGAACTGGCCGGTGCGCGTCGCTTCGAACTGGCCCAGCGCTTTGCCGATCTGAGCCTCAGCCGTCTGGTGGACACCAGTTCTGCCAGTCCCGCTCAGGCCAGACCAAGGGTGTTGCTGCGCTTCCGTTTCTTCGATCAGGTCGGAGAACACCACCACGGAGCCATGCCCCCCCCAGCCGTAGAAGCGGTGCTGCCCCGCTGGCAGCTCACCCGGCAGGGACGCCGTGGCTGGCTCCGCCTCAATGGAGTCGTCAACTCCGCAGCCGAAGCACGAAATCTGGCCGAACAGCTTTGGCTCAAATACGAACGACTTCAAGGTGAACTGCCGTCGATTGCATCCAGGCGATCACCGACGCAGCTGACCAGCGGCAACCCGGATCTCTGGAAACAGCGGTACAGCCGTGCTGTTGAGCGCGGCATCGAACTGGTCAAGGGCGGAGAGCTGCACAAGCTGGTGCTGGCGGTGCGACACACCATCGATCTGGACGACCGCTTCAATCCCCTGCCCCTGCTGCAGCGACTGCGACGTCAGCAGGCCGGCAGCTGCCGCTTTCTGTGGCAGCGAAAAGCGGATGATGTGTTCTTTGGCGCTTCACCCGAGCGCCTGCTCAGCCTGAGGGGGGGCTGGCTGCGCAGCGATGCCCTTGCCGGCACCGCTGGGGAAGGGGATGACGGCAACCAATTGCTGCGCTCCGACAAGGACCGCCGCGAACATGAGCTGGTGGTGGACACACTCACCAACCAACTGCGGCAGATGGGACTGACACCCTGTCGCCGACGCCAGCCGCAACTGGCCCGCCACGGCCAACTCACCCATCTGCACACCCCGATCACGGCGGAAGTGCAGGGAAAACCTGTGCTGAGCCTGGCGGAACAACTGCATCCCACACCTGCCGTTGCCGGCTTGCCGCGACGGGAAGCCATGGCCTGGCTGCGCACCCTCGAACCCTTCGAACGCGGCTGTTACGCCGCACCGATCGGCTGGATCGACAGCGCCGGGGATGCTGAGCTGCGGGTGGCCATCCGATGTGGTCACGCCAGAGGGAACCACCTTGATCTCACCGCTGGAGCAGGCTTGGTGCGCGGGTCCATCGCTGAACGGGAGCGAGAGGAAGTGGAACTGAAGCTGGCCGTACTGACCGACCAGCTGAAACTTCAGACCAGTGAACGCAACCGTTCGAGCGTCTGATCCGCCAGCGGCTGCTGCATCAGCCGTTCCACCTCCCGCACGCCGGTGGGACTGGTGACATTGATTTCGCTGAGCATTCCGCCGATCACATCGATGCCGACGAAGAACAGACCCTCGGCCCGAAGCGCTGGCGCCAGCGCTGCACAGATCTGACGCTCACGCTCCGTGAGTTCCGTCGCCTCAGCCTGTCCACCCACCGCCAGGTTGCTGCGGAACTCACCCGCCGACGGACGACGGTTCACAGCACCGAGTGGGTCGCCATCCACCAGCAGAATCCGCTTATCGCCTTCGGTCACGTCAGGCAGAAAGCGTTGCGCCATCACCGGCAGCCGTTCCTGTTCCGTCACCAACTCGAGCAGGGCCTTCAGGCCCGGCGCCTCCGCCTGCACGCGGATCACGCCGAGACCGGCGCGACCACCGAGGGGCTTCAGAACCACGTCCCCCTGCTCACGAGCAAAGGCCATCAGTTCACTGACCCGGCCAGCCACCAATGTGGGCGCCATCCAGCGACTGAAGCGCAGGGCACCGAGTTTTTCGTTCCAGGCCCGCAGGGCACTGGGGCGGTTCAACACCCGAACACCGGCTCGCTCGGCCACCTCCAGCAGATGCGTGGCGTAGAGATACGCCTCATCGACGGGTGGATCCTTTCGCATCCAGATCACATCAAACCCTGCCAGGGACTGACGTTCTGGAGCACCAACAGCGATCCAGGGGTCCGGTGTCACCGGCAACGCCACCGCCAGGGGCTCATCGCCACGGGCGATCAGGTCAGAGGGCGTGCAGGCCCAGATGTCATCACCAGCCCGCTGAGCCGCTTGCATCAAGGCGGCGGTGGAATCCTTCTCCGGCCGGATCTGCGACAGCGGATCCAGCACGAACAGCTGGCGCATGGCTCAGGCGTTCAGCAGAGGATCCAGCTCACCGGCACGCTCGAGTGCGTGGAGGTCATCGCAACCGCCGATGTGGCGATCATCGATGAAGACCTGGGGAACGCTGCGACGACCGTCTCCGCGGGCGGCCATGGCATCGCGGCCGGGTTCGTCACCATCCACGGCATGTTCGGTGTAACTCACACCCTTGCGGTCCAGCAGGCCCTTGGCGCGGACGCAGAACGGACAGGTGCGCCAGGTGTAGATCTCGACCTTGGCCATGGAGCTGCTTCGGTTGTGCGGATCCTATGCAGCAGTGGCACTGATAGCGTCTTCAACTGATCAGAACTGCAGTCCTTGCTGGATCTCACAGACTTCAAGCGCGATCTCTCCGAGCTCACTGACCGCCTGGGCCATGCCCAGGACTGTCTTTGACGTCCCCGCACTGAAGGCCAGACAACAGGATCTAGAACAGCTGGCAGCCCAGCCTGATTTCTGGGACGACCAGCAGGCTGCCCAGAAGCAGATGCGCCGCCTGGATGAGGTGAAGGCTCAGCTGCAGCAGCTGGCGGACTGGGGTGTCGCTGTGGATGACGCCAAGGCAACTCTCGAGCTCTACGAGCTGGAGCCGGACGAGGAGATGCTCTCCGAAGCCCAGGAGGGACTCACCCAGCTGCGCCTGGGCCTGGACCGCTGGGAGCTGGAACGCCTGCTCAGTGGTGATTACGACAAGGAAGG
>CAJWIC010000110.1 GCA_913040905.1 uncultured Synechococcus sp.
GAACCCATCGATCCTGCGGTTCCAGCCCTGGTCGAGAAACAGACCTGGCGCGGCAACACCCTCAGTCACTCCACGGTTGTCACCCCTGAAGCCGCTTGGCCGGACATCCACATGGTGGAGGTGGTGCGTAGTTGTCCGGAACTGTGCCGCTTCTGCCTGGCCAGTTACCTCACCCTGCCCTTCCGCACACCGTCCCTGGACGACGGTCTGATCCCGGCGGTGGAAAAAGGTCTGACCGCCACCCAACGGCTTGGACTGCTGGGAGCATCGGTGACCCAGCACCCCCAATTCGCCGATCTGCTCCATTGGCTCGACCAGGATCGCTTCGACGGCACGCGGATCAGCGTCAGTTCCGTGCGCGCCGCCACAGTCACCCCTGACCTGGGCCGGATCCTTGCCAAGCGCGGCAGTCGGTCGCTCACGATTGCCATCGAAAGCGGCAGCGAGCGCATGCGGGAGGTGGTCAACAAAAAACTCACCACCGAAGCGATCCATGCCGCCGCCCAGCACGCCAAGCAAGGCGGTCTGTCAGGCCTGAAGCTCTACGGCATGGTCGGATTGCCCACAGAAGACGATGCCGATGTGGACACCACGGCCGATCTGCTGCTGACCTTGAAAAAGGGAACCCCTGGACTGCGTTTCACCCTTGGCGTCAGTACTTTCGTGCCCAAGGCCCAGACCCCTTTTCAATGGCAAGGGGTTCGGCCGGAAGCGGACAAACGCCTGAAACGACTGGCGAAGAAGCTGAAGCCCAAGGGCATCGAGTTTCGCCCTGAGAGCTACGGCTGGAGCGTGATCCAGGCCCTGCTGTCCCGCAGCGACCGACGCCTGGCCCCGGTGATCGCCGCCGTCGGCGACGCCCGCGAGAGCATGGGCGGATGGAAAAAGGCCTACCGCGCAGCCCTCAGCGGCGAGCTGGATCCCACACCAGGACAAGCATTACCAGCGCCGCCCCCGTGGGATGAGGTGGTCCATGCGACCTGGGAGCCGTCCCGAGTCCTGCCCTGGATCCACCTCAGGGGTCCCCTCGCTCCAGAGAAGCTGCGGGAGCATCACGATCAGGCCCTGACTCGCGAATGAACGCACAGAGCCCAGCGAGCAGGGTCCAGCCGAGAATGTTGAGACGACCGTCAAACAGCGGCAAATCGGTGCCATGCATCACCACCAGCACCAAGGTGGCTGCCCACCAAGCACGCTCCAGTGGAGGCTTCTGCAGCATTCCGCGCTGTGAAGCCAGCACCAACAGCAGCAGCACAGTGCCAACGACCAACAGCATCGCCGGCAAACCATGGCTGACGGCCAGCTCCAGCGGCAGGTTGTGCACATGGCCATGCCAGCGCTTGGCAGCATGGATTGGATACAGCACGCTGAAGGCAGCAGCGCCCCAACCGAACCAGGGACGGGCTGCCACCAACTGCAGGGCGTACTGCCACTGCCCCAGGCGGGTGTGTTTCCAGGCAGTTTCACCCTGGCTTTCCAGAACCCGCACCAGCAGCTGATCGGGCAACAGACGCATCCCCCACTGCTGCAGACCAGCGGGAACCCCCGGCAGGACAGCCAACAGCAGGGGCGAAGCCAGGATGAGCAGCAAAGGAAACAGCCACATCCACTGCCACGAGCCGAGCACGAAGGGGAGCGCCAGCACCAGTGCACCCATGGCATTGCGGGACTGGGTGAGCAACACCGCCAGAGCAGTGGCCATGCACAGCAACACAGCGCTCCCACGACGGTGCCAGCCATCGGGGCGAAGCACCGCGGCGAGCATCAACGGCCAGACCACCGCCAGCCAGGCACCGGTGATATTGGCGTAATCGAATAATCCGGACAGACGGCCGATCGGGCGACCATCAGGATGTAGGAACCAGATGATCGCCCCGCCTCCGACCTGCCAGGGACCCTCCCAACCCAGGAGCATCTGGCCGAAACCCGTCACCAGAACAGGCAGCGTGCCTGCGAGCAGCATCCACACCGCCTGACGGCGTTGACGGGTCCCCTCCAGATGCGGTTGAAAGGCCCAAAACGCCCAGATAAAGGGCAACCAGTTGGCCAGACCTGCCCAGGCCAGGCCAGCGTTCTCTGCAAGACAGGCCCCGATCAGCATCAACAGACCAGCCAGCAGCAGCGGCTGGCACCAGCGATCCCGCCACAACGGTTGCTCCCGACCACGACTGCCGCTGATACAAGCGATGAGCAGACTGACGGCCGCCAGCAGAGCGCTGGAGGGCAGAAACAACAACCCAAGCCGAAACGCCCGGCCCCCGATTGGCCGATCGTTGCTCATGCGAACACAGCTGTACGGCCGCGGTAAACCATGACCTGCCGGTGAAGGTGCATCCGCAAGGCCCGTGCCAGGGCAAGCCGCTCAGTGTCTCGTCCCTTGCGGATCAGGTCATCGACGTCATCACGGTGGCTCACAGGCAAGGTGGTCTGCTCGATGATTGGCCCATCGTCGAGATCCTCGGTCACGTAGTGGGCGGTGGCACCGATCAATTTGACCCCCCGCTCCCAGGCCCGGTGATACGGCTGTGCGCCTTTGAAAGCCGGCAAAAAGGAGTGATGGATGTTGATCACATCCGGGAAGCGCCGCAGAAAATCGCCACTGAGCACCTGCATGTACTTGGCCAGCACTGCGAGTTCAATCCGGTTCTCCTCCAGCAGCTCCAGCATCCTCTGCTCAGCCTCCGGCTTGGCGGCCTTGTCAACTGGAACGCAGACAAAACGAACCCCGAACCCGGCACAGAGGGGTTCGAGATCCGGATGGTTGGCGATAACCAGAGGCACCTGCATCGGCAATTCACCGCTCTGCACTCGCCACAGCAGATCCTGGAGGCAGTGGGCCTGCTTGCTGGCGAAGATCGCCACACGAGGCAGCTCATCGGAAAAGTGCAGTTGCACCTGACCGTTCAAGCGCTGCCCCAGGGCTGCAGCTGACTCAGGCAGAGCGGCCCTGGACAGACCAAACCCATCGAGATCCCACTCGATCCGACTGAGAAACAACCCAACCCCAGCATCGGTGTGGTGGTCGGCGTGCCGGATGTTGCCACCGTTGGCCGCCACCCAACCGGCCAGCTCACTGACCAACCCCGGACGATCCGGGCAGATCATCTGCAGGATGACCGTGACGTCACGCACGACGAAGCTTTGAAAAGCAGATTCTCCCGCGCAGAAGTGGCTGGTTAAAGTCCTTGAGATTTTTTCCTGACCATGCTGAAGGCCCTGCGCCGCCTGGCCGCGATCTGCCTCTGCGTCGCGTTGAGCCTGGGTCTGATGGCCCCGGCTGCTGTTGATGCTGCCGGCATCAACCCGGATGACCTGGCGGTGATCCGCCGTCAAGCCGCTGCATTTGAAGCCACCAAGTCCCGTCTGCCTGACCTGGCCCGACTGGTCAGTGAAGAGGACTGGGTCTTCACCCGGAATCTTCTGCATGGACCGATGCAGGAAGTGGGTCGAGAGATGTCGTACATCAATCAGCGTCTGGATCGCTCCGAGCGCAAAGATGCGGACAAGATCGCTCGCAAGTTGAAGGAAGCGCTGGCAGACCTCGATGAGGCGGCCCGTCTTCAGGACGGCTCCCGTCTGCAACGGTCCTACAGCAACCTGGCGGCCAGCTTTGACGCTTACTCCGATGTGATCCCAGCTGAGGCGTTCAGCTGAAGCCTCCTGTCGCCATCATCGGTGCCGGGGCCATTGGCCTTGGCACCGCATGGCACCTCAACGGTCTCGGCCACTCGGTGACGTTGATCGATCCCTGCCTGACGCAGCCAGTCAGCAGGACAACATCCAAAGCCGAACTCAACGGAACCACTGCATCCCTGGGTGTGCTCATGGGTCACGTCTTCCGGCGATCCAGTGGTCGTGGCTGGCGGCTGCGCAAGCGCAGCATGGAGCTCTGGCCAGGCTGGATTACAAAGCTGCAGGACTTCGTTCCGAACCTGACTTTGCAAACACCGCTTCTGCAAGTCGCGAGCGATGAAGCCACCAGAGATCGATTAAATGCTTTGGCCGAACAACGCCAGCAGCTCGGTCTGAGGGCCCTCGCCCCCGCAGAACTCGACAGGCTCTGGTCCGGTGCGAACCACGGTGGCCTGTGGTCAGAGCGGGACGGTCGCGTGGATCCCCTGAAACTGCAGCAATCCCTTCGACTTGCTGCTGCGGAGCATCAGGTGAGCCTGATCGCCGAACCTGTGGAGGCCCTCGAGCGTCACAACGCGGGCTGGAGTGTGTTGCGGGCTGGAGGCCAGCGCGACGTGTTCGCGGCTGTGGTGATCTGCGCAGCCCTGGCCAGCTCAGCACTGCTGGCACCCCTCGGTCACGACCGGGCCATGACAGCAGTGCTGGGCCAGGTCTTGAGGTTGAAATTGAACGACGCTCCCACCAACTGGCACCACTGGCCTGCTGTTCTGGTGGATCAAGGCTTCAACCTCATCCCCGATGGACCGAATCAGCTTCTGCTGGGGGCCACCGTTGAACCGGGCACAGAAGCCAGCGAAGACCCCCTGGCTCTCATGCGTTCCCTCCACGGCCAGGCTCCTGACTGGCTGAGATCCGCCACGGTGATCGAACACTGGAGTGGATTACGGGCCCGACCGATTGAGCGACCTGCCCCCTTGATGGAGGTCCTCGAACCGGGACTGATCCTGGCCAGCGGCCATTACCGCAACGGCGTTCTGCTCACACCCGCCACAGCGGAATGGGTCGGCACTGCCCTTGAGCAGGCATGAAAAAGGGGCCCCGCAGGGCCCCGAGCAATCGATCAATCAACCGATCACTTCGTCTCGGTGAACTCCGCATCGATGACGTCATCGGCGGCATCGCCACCCCCGGAAGCAGCACCAGCTCCGGCATCGCCACCGGGTGCTGCACCGCCTGCTGCAGCCCCTTCCTGCTGATAAACGGAAGCACCCACGGTGTAGAGCTCCTGCT
>CAJWIC010000111.1 GCA_913040905.1 uncultured Synechococcus sp.
TTCATCCAGGAGAGGACGCTGCGATCTCGATCGGCGAATTTCTGCAGTTCAATGCGCTCCGCCAGGGTCACCGATTCGCCAAGGGCAATTCGTTGGCAGATCTCCTGAAGTCGTAGACGGGTTGACGTTGTGATCATCACGCGGCGGACTTTGCCTGTTGATAGGCAGCCCGACCGGCGGCATCAGTAACCATCCACACCGGAGCTGTGGATGTGAGGAGTTCAACGCCTTTGGATTGGATGGGCCCTGAGCGGAGACATTGGCTGCTGGGACTCAACGACCTTGATCGACATCCTCCACGCTGTGGACCTGGGAGGCATAGGGATAATCAAATCCCCGCTCTCGCTCGCGCAGAAATTCTTCCGCTTCCCAAAGTCCACGGACTTCGCGGCAGTTGCGATCGCGATCGCAAACCCAGAAGCCGCCATCGCGAATGGAATCGATGGTGGATCCCATTGGGGTTTCCACCACGCGACCTCCGAGTTTGATCATGGAACCGATGTGTTCAGGACAGTTTCACTGTTTCAGCGCGCGCAGTGGCTGGCTGTGCAGTTCATAACCCTTGAACACAGCGAAATAGTTGGCCGGCCGGTGCTTCAGAGCCAGTTGGCGCTGATGGCTCTGTAGGAGAGGTCATACAGCGGAGCCGCTGCGATGCGAGCGGTGTTGACCTCAAGGTCGAAACAACCTTCGGCTTTGGCCATCTGCCGGCGGGCACCCTCAAGACGCTGTTGGCGTTGGGTGCGTTTTTGAATCAGAGAGAGGGGGGACATGGACGTCTCCACAGCGTCCTGGCCCCCGTTGCATGGCCTGGAACGAACTGCATCCGGCAAACCGGATCAACGTGGAGTGACTTTAGCCCATTTCTGTCGCCGTTGTGACCATTTCGTGAATCGATGAACCGGCCACAACGGGATTGGTTCTGAGGGTCAGAAACAGAAGGGAAGGAATTGTGTGCGGCAGGCGGCATAGCCATCCACAAGAGGGCCGAGGCCGATCTGATGGGCAATGCCGGCTCCGGTCAGTCCTTCGGTGATGATCCCGATCGCGATGCCGAGCATGGCGGCACGGCCATTGAAACGCTCGGCCTGCTTGAGCTGTTCCAGATGGATTTCGCGGGCTGCAGTGGTCTGGAACCAGTTGTCGGTGGCCATGGGGATCTCGCTCAGACTGTAAAGAACTGTAACGCTGGCCCGCTGTCTGCTCCCATTCAGTTGAAAGAAATTTCCTTTCCTTAAGGTTTCAGCACCAATCGCTCCCCTGGGCTGGGGTCCAGCCAGCGGGTGCTCGTCGGCAGGTCACGGCCCGTCTGCTCCACAGACCCGTTCATCTGCAGGATTCCACTCAAGGCGCCGCTGAAGCGCACATCGCCCCCGGAGGTGCTGGCCAGCATGGTGGTGGGTTGGAAACGCCGCACCAATTCCGGCGCCACGCTGCGGCCTTTGACAAAAGCCCCCAGGGCGGGGAGACCCAGGTCCACCATTGGCGTGATCACCGCGTCCAGGGGTTGCGCGGGCACGCTCGGATCGAGGAAGCCATGGGGTTCCAGGTACAGCTGCCCGGAGGCGTGCTCGAGCAGATAGCCGTTTTCCACCATGGGCACGGGGGCTCCGGCGGTGGCGCGCACCGTGAGTCCCTGATGGCTGATCGTCTCTCCTGGTCTGAGACGGGTGACAGTTTGAAATCCAAGGGATTGCACCACCCTTGCTGCGGAGGCTGAGCCGATCACGGGTAGATCACGCGGCAGCAGCTCCAGACTTTCCGGGTGGCTGTGGTCCGCCAGCCCCTGCGTCAGCAGCAACAGATCGAGACTCCCGGGTGCGGGACGTTCATGGGGGAGAACTCCCTTGAGAAGCCAGGATCCCGGCGGAAAACTCAGACTTCCCTGTAACCAGGGGTCGACGAGAACCCGCAGGGCGTTGAATTCCAGCAGCCAGCCATTGGCTCCGTAGTACGTCGCGGCCAGGGTCATGGTTCGGAGGACGGCTGCGGGTGGCAGTCGCTGCACAGTCCGAAGAATTCAAGCGTGTGAAACAACAATTTGAAGTCAGCTCGACTTTCAGCAGGGACGTCGATGCCGTGGATGGGGCAATGGTTCAGCACCTGGGTCTTCCCACAGTCCACACAGGTGAGGTGGTGGCGATCCCGGTCCACAGGGGCATACAGCGCTTCGCCCGTGGGCAGATGGCGACAGCGCACCAGTCCCCGTTGCTGCAGTTGTCGCAGGTTGCGATACACGGTGGCCAGTCCCATGGCGACCGCGTCATCGAGGCTGCGGTGCAGCTGTTGGCCACTCATTTCGTCTCCACAGGCGTTGAGAGCCTTCAGCAATGCCTGCTGGCGGGGGTTCAAGGCAGGCGAGGCACCAGTGTTCATGGCATCAGAAGGCCACCAGCCAACGTCCGGCGCAGCTGATCGACAACAGCACCATGCTGCAGCTCAGCCATTCCCAGCGCTTTGGGGTCCTTAGCCGTCTGGTCAGGACCACGGCGCCAGCCCAACCGATCGCAATCACCAGGGTCTGACAAAACGCCAGCACGTGGGGATCGGCGGACCAACGGGGCCAGCCGACCGGCATGACCGTGCCGGCTTCCAACATTCCCATCGGTAGATGGCGTGCGAGCAGCAGGGCCCAGAGCAAGGGAAGAGCGCTGAACAACCAGCGTCGGTTCAGCCACAACCCGACCAGCGCGGGGAGGGCAAGGGCAAGCACGGCGAAGCTCAGGCGAGGCAACAGGGGACCCTCCTGCAGTGAAGCTGGTGCCAGGGGCAACCAGCTGAGCAGCTTCTGCCAGTGATGCAGGGTGATGCCCCCAGCGAGTACCAGGATCAGCCCGCGTTCTCCATCAGGGCTCCGCATCTCCTTCTGCAGATCAGCGGCAGGGGGCCGCAGGCGCAGTTGCACCGCTCGGTTCGGACAAGCTTGGGTGCAGCTCATGCAGAGCACGCAATTGCGGTTGTCACTGAGGTGAGCCGGGTGTGTCCCCAGTGGACAGCCGTCCGTGGCCAGTCCCTCACCCTGGGCTGGACCTCCCTTGAAGCAGGCGTAGCTGCTGCAGCTGCCACTGCAGGTGCCGGCTTCAGCCCTCAGTTCCAGGATGGAAAGTTTGGCGAACAGGCCGTTCATCCCTCCTACCGGACACAGATAGCGGCACCAGAACCGTTTTTCGAACAGCAGCGATCCGACCACGGCTCCGGCTGTGATCAGCAGCAGCAGACAACTGCTGAGCCAGGCGGTGTTGTCAAGATTCCAGACCTCCTCCCAGATCAGGATCAAGGCAAACCCAGTAGCGAGCAGGGGCGAGGCCCAGCGATCGTTGTCTCCAGCGGGCCAGAGCCGCTTGCGCCAGGGGGCCAAGCGCTGGGCGATCTGCCCCCAAACCATGAAGGGACAGATGGCACACCACAGCCGACCCACCAGGGGGTAACTGATCAGGATCAAGGGCCACCACCAGGCCCAGAACAGCTTCAGGACCGGGTTGTCGGCGCGCGTCTGCGGTCCAAGCCACAGCGCCAGATTCACGGCGACGAACAACCAGCTCACCAAGCCGAACAGCAGTCCATTCCAAAGCTGCGGAGCCCGCATCCACTGGCGCAGTTCTGGTTTCCACCGCCACAGATCAAAGCGGGCGTTCTGGCTCCGCTGGCCGGTCCAGAACACTTCTTCGGGAAGGGTGATCGGCAGGCCTGTGGCAGACGTCTGCTGCCGGGCCTGACGGAGCGCCCGATCCACCAGGCTCTCCAGCTCACGCAGGTTGTTGGCGAAGTCATGGTTCTGCAGCCTGCGCACCACCGCATCCGGCACAACAGGGGGCTTCCCCCAACCCAGGCCAGGGCTCTGCAGCCGGACCATGTAGCGAATCCAGTCCCCCAGATCCTCCCGACGCACCCGCAGTGGTGGGACTTTGATCAGCTGTGCAATCCCATCGAGGGCGGTCACACAGGTTTCGCTGGTGAACAGAACACGGCCCGAGAACGGCGGTGATGCACCGCATGCCATGGAGATCAAGCGTTGCTGAACGGCGGGTTCCAGGCGATCGATCCCGCTCACCAGAAGGGTGGAATCCTTCAGTTCATCAAACAGAAGTCGACCACTGCCCTGCAGATCTCCAGCCTCCAGCCGCACCAGCAACCGGCGACGGCGCGGGGAGCCGTAATGCACCAGAGCAGCCAGGTTGTCTTTCTCCAGTCCCGGCTCTCCTCGGATCAGCACGGGTCGGTGGTCGACGTCCTGGGCTGCGTCCAGCAATGCCTGTCGAAGCCGGCGGGCGTATCGACTCGACCCCACCACGCCTCGGCGGGCTCGGCCCATCACATAGGGCATCAAACGCCCGATGGCGATGGACTGGTCAGGCACCGATCAGCCGTTCGCTGAGTTGCCAGAGCCGTTGACGCTGCTCGCGGTCGAGGGCCGCTGGGGCGATCCGGCAACGGGTCGGGTGGCCGCGCATTCCCCCCCATTGGTCCGGGCCGTAGTGCTCTCCCCCCTGCGCCGTTTCAGCGGTGGCGGCATGGAGCTGGGGCAGGGCACCCATGGTGGCGCTCTGGAACAAAGGATCCATCAATCGGTAAGCCAGTGCCTCCAAGCGGTTGCCGCCAGTGGCAATCGCCGTTGGCTGCAGATCCGTTCTGGCCAGCCCGGGGTGGGCTGCCAGAGAGCGGATGCCACTGCCTTGCTCCTGCTGCCGTGCCTCCAGCTCCAGCGCGAACATCACATTGGCCAGCTTGCTCTGGCCATAGGCCCCATAGCGGTCGTAGCCCTTGCTCCAACTGGGGTCGTCCCAGCGGATCTTGCCGAAGTACTGCGCCCCGGAGGTCACCGTCACCACGCGGGGATCGGGCCGGTTCTGCAGCAGCGGCAGCA
>CAJWIC010000112.1 GCA_913040905.1 uncultured Synechococcus sp.
GAGATCAGCAACTTGGCGCGGTTACGGCGGTTGGGGCGCTGACACACCCACGTTCCGGGGTCCTGTTCCAGCCGATCAAGCAACGGCTCCAACTCAAGCCGACAGCGCTGCAACAGGTTGATCCGACGATCCTTGAGGGCTCGATAGGTCAACGCGATCCAGCTGTAGGACCGCTCCGGCAGCGGCAGGGATGCGTCCTCAGCCAGGGCCTCAAACAGAGCGACCTGCAGCGAAGCAGAGCCCGGTCGGGCACCACGACGGAACAGCAGCTGATGCAGAGAAGACACATCGCCGTTCTGCTGCCACTGGTCACGCATCCAGGCGGTGGCGGCGTCCACATCCCCCCGCTTCAACGCCCTACGAACAGCCCGCGAGACAGATCCTCCAGACCAGGAGGGGTCGATCAACCCCAGCTGCGCCAGCACAGCAAGCATCCCCTCCGATCGGGACACATAGGTGTGACGCTGCGCCAGGGAGAGGCGTGTCTCAAGGGATGGACCGAGGCCCTTCAGGCACTGACCGATCGCGGTTGCAAACGCCTCCACCGAGGGCTCCACCAGCTGCGCAGCCCCAGCGAAGGACTGCAACGACGGAATCGCTGTGGCCACCACAGGCCGGCCCGCCCCCAGGTATTCGAAAAATTTCATCGGAAACATGTTCTGTGTGTAACTGTTCCGTTGCAGCGGCAGCAGCGCCACATCGCAGTGGGCCAGCCACTCCGGTAGTTCGTCGTAGGGGCGGGGGCCCGGCAGGTGCACGTTGGGGCAGGCCTGCAGGGCCTTCACATCGGTGCTGGGATCCGCCTCCCCCACCGGGCCGACGAGCACGAACGTCCAATCGCAGCGTCGCTGGGCGAGCTGGGTCAAGGCAGGGAGATCCAGCTTGTAAGCGTCGATCGCGCCAATGAACAGCAACCGTGGAGACGGCAGCTGCCTCAGGGGTTCCGGGCAGGGGCCAGGGTTGCTCCAGGCACGGGAGAAATGATCAAAGTCCGCCACATTGCCGAAGAAATGGGTGTGGGGATTGAGCGACGCCAGGGACGCCTGCAACTCCGGTGCCGTTGTGAACACCACATTGACGGCCTGACAGAGCCGTTGCTCCGCCCGTTCGATGCGGTCCGCCGGCATTTCAGGTTGAGCCTGGATGCGATCGACGCAGTGATAGATCGAACCCGCGAAGGACGAGAGCGAGAGAACCTCAAGGGTCAGCGGGTTGTAGGTCCACAGCAGTGGTGAACGGAACCCCAGCCAGCGTCGGGCAAGATCAAGCCCTCTGCGTACCAGCAATCGGTTGAGCCGCTGCGCCAGGGGATGGGAGGCCCCAGGTAACACCAGAGGAGACCAGACCCAGACACCGTCCTTGACGCGCCGCGGGAGCCGGAGCACACGTCGAAACCGCTTGAGGATGCGGGGCAGATCCGCTGCCCCCTTGCGCGGCGGGCGCAACCCAAGTGATTCCACGTAAAGAACCCGGTGGCCAAGGGCCGCCAGGCTGACGGCGGTGTGCTGCTTGTTGGTCCAGAGGGGATGGTCCCAGTCGGCAGTGGCCAGGACGATGACATCGGCCATGACCGGCTCAGGCGGTTTCGAACCGGGTCATCTCGCGGAAACTCTCCGACAGACGGCAGAGGGTGTCGAAATCGCCCGAGGCCTTGATCCGCCCGTCATCGATCTCATAGATGCGATCGCACTTGCGCACAGTGGAGAGACGGTGAGCAATCACAATCGTGGTGCAGCGACGCCCCACCAGATCCAGGGCTTGCATCACATCGTGCTCGGTCTTGTTATCGAGAGCACTGGTGGCTTCATCCAGCACCAGCACCTTGGCATCGCGATAAAAAGCACGGGCCAGCGACAGCCGCTGACGTTGCCCGCCGGACAGCTTGATCCCGTTTTCTCCAATCATGGTGAAGAGCCCGTAGGGCATGGCGCTGACGACGTCGTCGAACTGCGCTGCCTCCAGCGCTGCCCACACCTGATCGTCATCGATCTCCTCCGAGTCGCAGCCGAAGGCAACGTTGTCGCGGATGCTGGCGTCCAGCAGTCGGATGTCCTGGGGCACCAGGGCACAGTTGCCCTGCCAGGCCGGCAACTCCTCCTCATTCAGGGGAAGCCCGTCGAGGGTGAGGGCACCACTGCTGGGGCGGAACAGACCAAGCAGCAGATGGGCCAGGGTGGTTTTGCCACTACCGGTGCGACCCACCAGGGCGATGCGTGATCCAACGGGAATGGTGAGATCAACGTTCGACAGCACACACTCATCACTGCCGGAGTAGCTGAAGCTCACATCGCGCAGCTGAATGAACTGGCGTGGCATCACACCACTGGGGGTCGGCACTCCGGGAGCTGTGGCATTCAGGCGCCTGGGACGAAGATCCAGCAACTCCAGTGCATCCTGAATTTCCGGCAAGCCGCCGCGAAGTTTGTTGATGTTGCGGAAGGTGTTCTGCAGAGGTCCGGAGATGCGCAGCAGGGTGCCGAGCACGGCTGCCAGGGTGGGAATGGCGTCACGCACGCTGGCGGCATCGCCACTCAGCACGGAGGGGCCGAGGCCGACGAGAAACAGAATCGTGATGCCAGCCGGCTCGATCACATACCGGGGCACATCCGGCAGCAATTTGGTCAACCGGTCGTAGCGCTTGGCCACGACGCCATCAGCGGCGAAGCGGCTGATGAAGAAACGCTCAGCGGAATACAGCTGAACATCCCGCATCGAGCGCAACGATTCCATCAGCAGTAGATGAATCCGCCTCGAGTAACGAACGCGCTGCTTGGTGGAGAAACGCAGGTAGGGAATGATCAGCTTCGACGCCAAGGCGTAGGCGCCCAGCATCAGTCCGAACATCAGCAGTGCCGGGGTGCCCAGCACCAGCACCACACCGCTCAGCAGCACCAGCACCGACAGAGCATTGCCGGCGATGGTGATCATCGGACTGACCACGGTCGTGGAGACCTTGTTGAGGATCCGGTTGAAGCTTTCGGAGAGATTGGCGGTGCGGTGATGCGTGAAGAACTCGTAGTCCTGCAGCATCAGATTTCGGTAAACCTTGTTGACCAGGTCGTTCCAGATCTCGGCGCTGAGCATGCTCTGCAGAAACGCCACACCGAAGCGCAGGCCGGAGGTGAGCCAGAACGCCACGATCAGCAGCCCCAGCAACCAGCCGGCCTGATCGAGCATGCCTCCACCAAAGACATGAATACCAGGGATCTGATCCGCCAGCTTCACGCCAGCCATCAAGCCCACCAGCCGCGCCAACAGGCCCACCAGCAGGATGTCCATCAGGCCCTGCAGGAATGAGGCCACCAGCACCACCACCAGGAATCTGAGCCGGCTGGGAGGCAATTCCCTGAGCAGGCGCCGCAGATCTCTCCAGGTCTGGCTTCGCAAGGGCATGGCAGCGATAGGGCAGACGCAACCCCAGCCTGCTTTTCAGGACGTTAAGGCGTGCGCACCACTGTCCTCAGCGGGTGGAAGGCCAGCCGGGCAACCGATCGACCACTCGACGCAGCCTGGCCGATAACTGCTGCAGCCTCAGTTGCCAGGTGGGTGAACTGCTGAGCAGCGGACCTTCGGCGTCATCCAGGGCATCCAACTGATCCAACGCCACTGTCCAACGCTGCAGAAGAGACGCTTCTGAGCTGCCATCCAGCAATGCGTTCAGTGCAGCCGCCGGCGGTCTCCACCCCGCGGGATCACGGACGGCATCCTCAACCCGTCGCAGATCAAAGGTGAGGCGACCACAGCCGATCTGGTGGACCATCCGACCCGGGTCACCGTGATCAGCCAGAGCATGGTTCAGGCTGCTGAACACCACACAACCACAGGCCAAGGCCTCCAGCGGCGGCAGGCCAAACCCCTCAGTCACCCCGCGGCCTCGCCAGTACTCAGCGGAGTCGTAGAGGTAAACGCAGGAGCGATTGAACAGATCGACGAGATCATCCACCCAGCCGCTCTGGACCTCCACCCGAAGCCCCCGCTGCCGCAGAGCGGGAACCAGCTGCTCCAGCACATAACGGCTGCTCTTGCGGGCCTGCACCAACACGTCGATGGGGCGACGCTCTGCACTGCCACGGGCACCACGCTCCAGCCAAGCCGGCTCAATGGCATTGGGCACCAACAACAATGGATTGCGGGGACACCGATCACCCCAATAGCCCAGGGTGTTGCGACTCACCGCCAGCACCGGCACACCGGGGGGAAGCGTGAAGCCGTATCCACTGCTGTGGGCGTGATATGCAACGCGATGGCCGCGCAACCGACGAACCAGTGCCGGAACATCAAATCCCCAGCTGACGATCCAGAGCACCTGTCTCTGTGGAGACTCTCCGTTGAGCAGATCATCCAGGAATGGATGGTCCTGATGCCGCTCCCGATACGTCACCAACTCCGTTTCACAAAGGCTCGACACCAGCCGAGCCGTCTGCAGCTCCACACTCAGACCACCACAACGAAAACGCTGACTGGTGCCGGGGACCAGGACGCGGATGAGCGTGGTGGGCACGAATCAGGCCGCCGCCGCCTCCGTGCTGCCGGCGCGCTGGCGACGGGTCAGGAAGCCGAACAGCACCTTGCCGATGGCAGCCACCAGGTTGCCCTCCAGTTCCTTGAACATGTTCATGTTCAGATGAAACGCGTGGTTGGCCTCTTCCACAATCCGATCCGCCATCGCTTGATCGATGGGCAGTTCATCCATCGTGGAGCGGTAGGTGGTCTTGAAGGCCTTTTCGTCGGCGATGTCGTTGAAGACATAGAAGTGAAGGCCGTCGTCTCCATCCATGTTCATCGCCTTCTGGGCGATGTTCTTCAGGATCTGACCACCGGAGAGGTC
>CAJWIC010000113.1 GCA_913040905.1 uncultured Synechococcus sp.
CGGTGAAGAAGTTGCCGCTGGTGGGATTGCGGGGGTTGTTGAAGTTGTTGTAGGTCGTCGCAAAGCGCAATCCGGTCAGCAGGTTGCTGTCGGCGCAGTTGTACGAAACGCAGAAGATGTTCTTGTTTTTGACCCGCCCGTTCTTGAAGTTTCGGGTCGACACGCCATAGACCCGGGTTTCAGCCGCGAAGTTGATCGGTCTGACTTCACTGATCGACAGTCCCGCCAGCACCCGCCAGGGGGTGTCCTTGAACGGATCGCCGCCATTCAGGGGTCGGGTGAACGCAAGGCTGCCGCCAGTCTTCCGGAGGGCGAAGGAATCTCCTTCGTAATCAAACCAGCTGCGATTCGGATACTCCTTTTCGGCCTTGTTGACCGAACCGGGCACTTTCTCGAAATCGGTGAACTTGTACTTGCGGCCAACGTCGTAGGCGTACTTGTTGCCGTTGTCTTCGTAGCCATCAATGGTGCGGATGTTGCCGCTGTCTTCGCTCTGGAACACCTGCGGAACCTGTTGGCTGAGGAACAGCGAGCCGCGGAAGGACGTGCGATGCCGATCACCCTTGATCCAGGGATC
The DNA here is from genome assembly GCA_913040905.1 of uncultured Synechococcus sp. The sequence goes on from CAJWIC010000113.1 coordinate 578, forward strand.
GGTGAAGTTCAGGTTGGCCAGGCCGCCGTATTGGCCGTAGGTCACGTTGAGGCCAACGTTCCAGGCGCGACCGAAGAAGTTGGTGTCCTGCAGCTGCACCTGGCCGAACACGCCCTGGCTCTGGCTGTAGCCAAGACCCCCGGACAGCTGGCCGGTGGATTGCTCAACAATGCCCAGAACGATCACCACATCACCGGGCTCCTCAGGCACCGGCTTCAGGGTGACTTTCACGTCACTGAACAGCTGAGTTCCATAGAGGCGCTTGATGTCCTTCTCAAGCTTGTTGCGGTTGAACGTGTCACCCGGCTGAACGGAGATTTCGCGGGTGACCACCCATTCCTTGGTTTTACCGCCGATGGGATCACCGTTCTCGTCGGTGGCATCGCCCTCTTTGTTGAGGAACTGCACCTCAACGCCAGCGACACGCCCCTGGATGAGCTTCAAGGTCACCACTCCATCCGGGCTCACCCGCTCCGGACCGGAAATGCGGGCCAAGGAATATCCCTGTTCGGTATACCAGCCCTGAAGCTCCTTCATCCGCTTCTGCAGATCATTGAGGTTCAGCGTGCGGCCGTAATCAGGGCTGAAGATCTCCTCAATCACAGCCTCGGGCAATTCTTCCGAGACCGGATCCAGTTCAACACTGGAGAGCGTGGGGAACGGCTCCACCTGCACCAGCACCTGCACCCCGAGCGGACCGTTGACCGGATTGATCCGGACGTCGGAGAACCAGCCAGTGGCCTGGATGGCATTGAGATCCCGCTGAAGCTCCTCACGGGTGACGCGACTACCGGGCCGCACCTGCATGGCGCCATAGGCCTCCACCTGGAGCCGTTCTTCCTCGGGATGACCGCTGATGCCCTCGATGATCACCTCTGAGATCAGCACCCGCGGTGCCTCAACCTCAAGGGCAATCACCGGATCGGTGTTGACGTCGACCTCCTGCGCCAGCACTGGTGCAGCGGTGAGTGGCAAGCCCAGGGCCAGACCGAGGAGACCCTGACCTACGGCGACCAGTGTACGGCGAGTCCTGCGTCGGGTCATCGAGGCGCGATCAGGGCCGAAGCCCCATAAGGTCCGCTGACCTTACAGGCAGTTGCGGGGGTTGGGGCAGGCGGTGTGGACCCGTTTGAGGACCTCCCCGTAGGCCTCCATCACTCCACCGAGATCCTTGCGGAAGCGGTCCTTGTCCAGGATTCGATCGTTGGCATCGCGGCTGCGCTGATCCCAGAAGCGGCAGGTGTCGGGGCTGATCTCATCGGCCAGCAGCAATTCACCCGCCTTGTTGAGGCCGAGTTCAAGTTTGAAATCCACCAGTTGCAGCTCGAGGCCGTCGAAGAACGGCTGCAGCACCCCATTGATCCGCCGCGCCAGTTGTTCAATCGCTAACAGACGGGCGTCATCCACTAGCCCCATCAACCGCACCCGGGCATCCGTCAGCAACGGATCCTCCAGATCATCGTTCTTGTAATAGAGATCAAGCAGAGCTGGATCGATGCGGGTGCCCTCCGGTATCGGCGTCTGACGGCAGAGAGAGCCGGTGGCGATGTTGCGCAGCACCACTTCCAGCGGAATCACCTCCACCCGCTGCACCAGCATCCAGGTGTCCCCAGCCAATCCCAGGTAATGGCTGGGAATGCCCTGGGACTCCAACAGCTCAAACAACCGAGCCGAAATCTGGCAGTTCAGTCGCCCTTTGTCCTCAAGCTGAGCCTTCTTCTGCGCATTGAACGCCGTCGCATCGTTCTTGTACTCCACCAGCACCTGCTCCGGGTGGTCGGTGGCGTAGATGCGCTTCGCCTTGCCTTCGTAGAGCAATGCGCCGTGGTCGGGACTCATGGGGACGGTGGATCTGGGAAATCTCCTACCGCAGCATGGCCGCCCGGCTGCCGCGGTGATCGCAGCTCCCGATCCAGGTCAACGCCCCCCTCCAACCGCCACAGGCTGTAGCGGTCATCCAGCTGTGCCGCCAACCGCTGCAACCGCTGCCGAGGCCGGGCGCCATCACCACCCGCCGCCAGCTGAAGCTTCAGCTGCAGCTCCAGCAACTCCACCGCCAGCCCCCAGGCCTGAGCCGCCGCCGCCTGATCCAGTGCCTGCTCGAGCAACTGATCAGCCGCCTCGTCATCACGAACAGCCAACCACTCCGCGGCCTGAGCGAGCCGTTGCGGATTCGGAGCCAGCAGCAGCAGGCCAACGGCTTCGTCCTGGCGCCCAAGGGCCGCCTCATGCAGAGCCAGTTGATCCAACCCCAGGCGGCCATCGCCAAGGTCCAGATCCGCCAGGGCGATCAGATCACCGTTCACCAGCCGCCGCAGGGCCAAAGCCGCTTCGCGGTGATCCAGCGCGGAAGCCGCGGCCTGCCAACGCAAGCGCAGCCAGAGGCGGCGCTCCTCCCCCTGCGCTGGGCTGATCCGATTGAGCACCCGCGCAGCACTGTCCGGTGAACCGCAGGTCAGCAACGCGCTGGCATTCGCCATCACCCGATCGAACGACTGCGGGGCCGGATGCAACACCAGCAAGCGATCGCGGATCTGCTGCCGCCGGCCGCCGCTGGCACTGATCAACGGGTCACCACAACCCAGCTCCAGCTGCTGCAGATCCGACTCCAGCAGCCATTGCTGGAACCGCTCCTCAGCCATGGGCTGGGGCTCGCTCAGCGGTGCCGCCGCCGCCAGCAGCGACAGCAGCATGGGCAGGGGCTGAATCCCCATGGCGGGCTGCGTTCTACAACAGAGAACCTACGAGGCCCCTGCCCTCCGAATTGCCCCCATGGCCATCTCGTCCACCCGTCCCCACGCCCTGCCCGACCTGCGGCGGGTCCTCGTTGTCGGCAGTGGCGGGCGCGAACACGCCCTGAGCTGGGCCCTGCAGCGCGACAACGCCATCGAGACAGTCGGAATCACCCCAGGCAACGCCGGCAGCGACCAACAGGCCCTTGCCATCGGCGAAACCGACAGCACCGCTCTCATCGCCCATTGCCAGACGCAGTCCGTCGATCTCGTCGTGGTGGGTCCGGAAGCCCCTCTGGCCGCGGGAGTGGCCGATGACCTGCGGCAGGCCGGCATCGCCGTGTTCGGTCCCGGGGCGGAGGGGGCGCAGCTGGAAGCCAGCAAAGCCTGGGCCAAGCAACTGATGCAGGAGGCCGGTGTGCCCACCGCCGGCCACTGGGCTGTCACCAGCGAAGCAGACGCCCTGGCGGTGTTGGCAGAGGTGGGCCGGCCGCTGGTGGTGAAGGCCGACGGTCTGGCAGCGGGAAAAGGGGTCACCGTCGCCGACACGATCGAGCAGGCGGAGCAAGCGATCAAAGAGGCCTTCGCCGGCCGCTTCGGCAGCGCCGGCTCCCATCTGGTGCTGGAAGAGCGGCTGCAGGGCCCCGAGGTATCGGTGTTCGCCCTCTGCGATGGGGAGCGGATGGTGCTGCTGCCACCGGCCCAGGACCACAAGCGATTGCTGGAGGGTGACCGGGGCCCCAACACCGGCGGCATGGGGGCCTATGCCCCCGCTCCACTGCTGGATGCCGAGGGTCTGGACCAGGTTCGCCGTCTGGTGCTGGAGCCAACGCTGCAGGCCCTCAAAGCCCGCGGCATCGACTACCGCGGCGTCATCTACGCCGGCCTGATGCTCACCGACGCGGGACCCCAGGTGATCGAATTCAACTGCCGCTTCGGGGATCCGGAATGCCAGACCCTGATGCCCCTGCTGGGGCCGGAGCTGGCACGGGTGCTGCAGGCCTGTGCCCTGGGACGACTCGACCTGGCCCCAGCGCTTTCGATCGATCCACTCTGCAGCGCCTGTGTTGTGGCGGCTGCCTCCGGCTACCCCGACGCCCCGCGCAAGGGCGATGCCATCCAGCTGGGCTTCAGCAGCGATGCCAACCGCCAGCTGTTCCATGCCGGCACCCAGCGCCGCGCTGACGGCGAGCTGATCACCGCCGGGGGGCGCGTGCTGGCGGTCGTGGCACAGGGGGACACGTTCGATCAGGCCTTCGCGAGGGCCTACAACGGACTCGAGCACGTGAAATTCGACGGAATCACGTACCGTCGCGACATCGGCCATCAGGTTCGCTCCAGCGGATGACCACCCCAGCGACCGCTGACTGGGCCCTGCCGCAACCCGGTGGGCCAGATCCTGGATCCGAAGGAATCTGGCGTCGCATCGTCGCCTGGTGGTCTGAATTCAGCCTGCAGACCAAACTGCTGGCCATCGCCACCCTGGTGGTGAGCCT
>CAJWIC010000114.1 GCA_913040905.1 uncultured Synechococcus sp.
CCGATTGGGCCCCCTCAAAGGGAACCGGGTCCACGCCGAGATGGGCGTAGACCCGCGCCAGGGTTGTGGCGGGCTGCTCCATCAGCTCCTCCTGGCGCAGCAGCAGCAGCTGCTCGCGTGGGAAGTAACGCCACACCCGCCGGATCTGCTCGCTGTACAGGCCGCGGCTCAGGTACGAACGCACCCGGTGCTGCAGCGGCAAGGCCTCCCGGCAGCGGTGCTCCTCCTCGGCCCAAGACAACGGCAAAGGGCCTTGGTCGCGTCCCTTCAGTTGCTCCATGCGCCAGTTGGCGTAGGCCCGGCTGATCGGGTTGCGCAGGATCGCGATCAGCCGCATTGAAGGGTTGTAGCGCCAGATCCGTTCCATCGCCGGCACCCACCACAGGCTCACGGGGGTGGCTTCGCCGCAACAGCGGCCAGGCACCGAGGTCTGGAAATGGCCGGCCGTCGCTTGATCGATCCGATTGATCCCGGCATCACTCCAATCCGCGGATTCGTTGTCAAAGATGTGCAGCTCCTTCACCACCGGCAGATCGATTCCGGGGTGACGACGCAGGTAGTCGTGCAGCGCGCTGGTGCCGCTTTTCTGCGCTCCGCAGATCAGGAACGACATCCTGCGGGTGTTCACAACCTCAGATATTGCAAGAGCTGGAGTGTATGGCAACTGCGCAGCGCTTACGCTCCCGGGCATGCATCGCCTTGATCCGCATCGGTTGCAGCAACAGGCTGCATCTGCCGCCGCTGACTTCAGCGGGGCAGTCCCTTTCTCCCATGCCGTTCTTGATCGCTTTCTGCCCCAGGAGCATGCCGAGGCTCTGGCCAGGGATTTCCCATCGCCAGATGATCCGATCTGGGCCGATTGGCGCCAGCGCACCGGTCATCAGTTCGGCAAACAGGGCACCCGCAACAGCGACAACTTCGGACGCCTGTCCGACACCCTCTACACCTCGCTACTGGAATTCAACTCCAGTGTCTTTCTTCAGTTTTTACAGCAGCTCACCGGTCTGGAGGCGTTGCTGCCGGATCCTTATTTCCAGGGTGGTGGTCTGCATCAGATCGTCAGCGGCGGGATTCTGGACATCCACACCGATTTCAATGATTACCGCCGGCTGGGCATCTACAGGCGCTTAAACGTTCTCCTCTATCTCACGGCGGACTGGCAGTCTGGAGATGGGGGTGAGCTGGAACTTTGGAATGCTCCGCCGCCGGATGGCTCCTGCGTCAAGCAGGTACCACCACTGTTCAACCGTCTAGTGGTGTTCAAGACCGACAAGAGTTCGTTTCACGGCCACACCCATGAATGGACGCCCAGCGACCGGACCCGTCGTTCGATCGCGCTGTACTACTACACCCGTGATCCCGAGCCAGGCCAGCACTATGACGCTCTCACTGACTTTCAGTCCGTAGTGAAGAAGGAGTGACCTTTATATGGCTGTTAGCTGATCGAGGTTCAGACGCCAAAAGGCATCGTTCATGTGGATCCGGTCGCCGCGGGAGTACTGCGACAGGGTGATGCGGTTGTGATGGCTGCTGTCCGGCTGCAGCAGCAGCTGGATGGTCCGCTCTGCGCAGAACCGTTTCAGCCCCTCGATGTAGGCCTCGATGTAGGCCGTGGGGATGTCGCGGTAGTGGCCGTGGCAGTGTTGGGCCTCCCAGTGGCTCTCAGCGTGGGGGTAGGGATCGCACAGCAGCCAGCAGCGACCCGGGGCCAAGGCTGGAAACAGCGTCAGCGGTTCGTTGAAGGCGCCATCCGGGGGGTGCAGCAGGATCGACCCATCGGCCACGATGCAGTGGAGCAGGTCTGCCGAGAGCGGTTGACCGGCGCGGAACACCTTGTGGGGCTGGATCCACTGGCCGATGAACACGATGGCGTCGTAGTGGCTCAGATCGATGCTGCGATCTGGCTGATACGCATTGGGTCCGACCCAGGTCCCCTGCACGGGGTAGCGGCCCCCGCCAGCGGACCAGCGGTTGTTGTCCGGTCCGGCAGTCACATAGAAGTCGTTTTCGGCATCGGGCCACCGCTGAAGAATGTGCCCCCGAGCGTGGGCCAGATGGGACCCTCCACACCACAGCAGACGTTTCATCCTGCAAACGTCTCCAGCAGTGCCTCATCACAGACCAGGTCGTCGGCGCCAGGGGTGTTTGGATCGACAGCCACGGTTTCAGTGGGCTCGGGCCCGTAGCTCCGTTGGAACACCTCCATCACGTCAGCGACGGCATCCGCACGGATGCTGCGCAAATTGGCCTCGAAGGCCGAGCCGCGGCGGTTGGGGTGGTGAATGATCTCGTAGGAGGGGAAGTAGTGGATCCCTGCCTGCTCACGGGCCAGTTCCTGGGCCACGCTGAGCAATGTGGCTTTGGCTTGAAGCGTGGCGCTGAGCACGTGCTGCCCGCTGGCGGTGGCGGTGAGCGGCACCGGTGACACCGTCAGCAGCAGCTCGAAGGGCCGTCCCCCCCGCAGGCGTTCGATCGAGCTGCGCAGGCTGAGCAGATCCTCCTGGGCTTCCCGGTGGCTGCTGATCCACAGCTCGTGCAGATCGGGATCGAAGCTGCCTGCCTGGGTGCCGGGGGCCATGGGGAACACCGTGCCGGAGGGCCGGTGCCTCCAGCATTCCGTGAGCCCCAGGGTGACCACCAGCCAATCCAGCTGCTCGAGCATCGTGGCCACGCACTGGAGATGGAAGCGGCGGTGCGCCACCACCTCCTGCGCGGTTCCAAGACCGACGGGTTCCACGCTGGGCCGCAGCCCATCGATCCAGTGGTCCCCGCGTCGCCAGAGGTGTCCCTCGGGTTGGTGCAATCCGGCCACCTCCTCCACCAGCTGCCGCAGCTGGCGCACTGTGTAGATGTTTCCGTAACGGGCGCTGTACAGCGAATAGCCGAAGCGATGGTGCTGATCGGCGGCCAGACCGGGAGGTGGCGGCTCGCAGTCCAGCAGGTTGGTTGTGTTGCGCCGCAGGTGGGTGGCCACGTGCTGGGCAAAGCAGGATCCGGCGCTGGCGATGCGTGCCCCGGGCTGGATCATTTGTTTGCTCTGCACCAGTTCGACCCAGCGGTCCGGCGATGCCGGGGTCTGGACTACACCGGTTTTCCAGAAGGCGGAGTCGGTCAGGTTCTGGTATGGATGACGGGTCATGGCATCCCGCGCAGTGCTCTCCTTGGTTCCCGGTGAGCCGCCATCGGCTGTTGTGTTGATATGCCGCATTCTCACCGTTTGGCGCAGCAAGGGTGTGCATGCGGCGGCGGCCGAATTGGATCAAGTCGATCCACGACAGGTGCGGCAGTCGATGCTGCTGCAGGAACTTCGGCTCCGCATTGACGCTGCTCCGGGTCCACGCTTGCTGGTGGATGGGGTGTGGTTCGTGCGTCCCTATGGGGGGATCTCACGGGTGTGGGAGCAGATCATGCGTTGCTGGGCGTTGCCGGGTTTGGTCGGTCGGTCGGCGCCGGTGCTGGTGGTTGATCGCGACTCCCACTTGGCCGCGATCGATCCCTTCCCGCAGCTGGCGGGGGATGTCTTTGATCCCCTCGACTGGTCGCGGTTGGCCCAGTGTTCCGAGACCAACCGCGCCTTGGTGGCACAAGCGGAGGCGGATGTGTTCGTCTCCAGCTGGATCACCAGCACCGGGGGGGAGCAGGCCTCGATTCCGGAATTGGCCCTGGTGCACGACTGCATTCCGGAGCGCTATTCAGGGCTCGACCCTGCCCTGCGTCAGCTGCGCAATCGCTGGTTGCTCGGTGCTGCGTCCCACCTGGCGGTGTCGGCTGCCACGGCCCGGGATCTCTCCCAGGCTCTGTCTTGTGATGTGGCCTCCATTCCCTGGTGTCATCCCTGCACTGTGCACTGTTTTAGGGCGGAGCTGAGCCGTCGGGATCTTTGGCCAGCTCTGCGGAACCGTTTGCAGCTGCCGGAGCCGTTCGTGCTGCTTCCAGCCTCGAGTTCCATCGGCAGTTACAAAAATCCCGAGTTGGTGTTGGAGGCGTTGTCCGCCGATTCGCTGCAATCGGTGCACTTGCTCCTCAGCGGCGTGGCCGCGTTGAAGCATGCGCAGCGTTACCGGGAGTGCTTCCCCCAGCTGGCGGATCGCATCCATGTGCATTCCTTGAACGATCTGGAGTTGCAGGTGTTGTATCGCCATGCTCTGGCGGTGGTGGTCCCCAGCCGGCGCGAAGGCTTCGGGCTGCCGGTCTTGGAAGCCCTGGCCAGCGGGGGGCGTGTGCTCACGATGGATGTGGATGGGTTGCGAGAGGCGGCATCAGGGGCCGCCCCCTGTCTGAATCCGGAGGATCCAGCGTTGCTGCGTCGCTGGCTGGAGTTGCTGCTGGATTCCGCTTCACAGGCCTGGCTGGCTCCACACCTGGCCCGTCGACGCCAGGCACGGTTGGCGGGCCTCAATCCGGATCTGCTGGGCCTGACGCTCCTGGCGCAAGCCAGGCGCCTGGCCAATCGTCAGTCTCGGTAGGCTGCGTCAACGATTCCGGTAGCTCACGTCACCATGCTCAAGCTCCTGCTGGGTGATCCCAATGCCCGCAAGCTGAAGCGCTACCAGCCGATCGTCTCCGACATCAACCTGCTGGAAGAGGAGATTGCTCCTCTCTCCGACGACGAGCTGCGGGCCAAGACAGCGGCCTTCCAGGAGCGCCTGGCCAATGCCGGCAGCCTGGAGAATCAGCGCCCGATTCTTGATGAGATCCTCCCGGAAGCCTTTGCGGTGGTGCGCGAAGCCGGTAAGCGGGTGCTGGGCATGCGCCACTTCGATGTGCAGCTGATCGGCGGCATGGTGCTGCA
>CAJWIC010000115.1 GCA_913040905.1 uncultured Synechococcus sp.
TCCAGGCGGATGAAGTTGCCGCAGAGGGATGGACCCGTGGCCGGTCCTTCGCAGTGCAGCTCCTGACTGAGGTCCAGCGGCATCAGTTCAGTGCCGGTCTGGTCAAAGAAACTGGCTGGAAAACTGCGATAGGGGATTCGGCTGATCAGCCCTTTTTGCAAGGGGTTGGCTGCCGAGCTGTAGTCGAAGAATTGGGCTTGGGCGCTGGTGGGCGTACTCCCTTTTGAGGTCACCGTCATCGCTCGTCGCAATCAACGCGTCTGAGACGCATGGGACATGAACCTTACGGTGCGGAGTTGTCTGAATCGGTGACCGCTGATTCAGGTTGTTCAGATGGCTCGACTCGCAAGCCTTTCCAGTCCTTCCCTCAAGGCATGGAGGGGGCGATCTGTTTGACGACGGTGAATGCGCAGCAGCAGATGATCAGCGATGCGATTCATCTGAACGGTTTCTTCCGGCCCCGAAGGAATGAAGACGTTCTGGGGGCGTCGCCGCAGAACCTTGTCGTGCGGGAACACGTCCTTCCAAGGACGTCGCCATACCAAATGTGCAAAGCGGTTGTTGTTGGCCTTGAAGTGCTGATAGACCCTTCTGCTCAACCTCGCGTTGAATCCCCAGAACTGGCCATCATCCCACCCGCGAAAGGCTGACTCCTTGGGAATGATGCTGGTGGAGTCCGAAATCTTCCCGGGAACGATTCCGTGTTGCTTGAAGCGGAGCGACAGCTCCCTGGCCAGCCAGGTCCCCCGTGGACCTGTGCGTTGGTTGCGACTGTCTTCCCGGCGACGGGCCCAGGGCAGAGAGGCATCACGACCAATGGTGTCCAGGAACTGGACAAAGGGATCGGGGTGGGTCTGGCGGAAGGGGATGAAGCGAACATCCAGTCCCTGTTCATGCTCTTCCAGCAGGGCTGAAAAATAATTCCAGAAGTCAAAGATGTCTGATCGTTTGTCGGCGTGGCTCCTGGACCCCTGTTTCAATGGGGACTTGTTGTTTAATATTTTCTCGACATACGTGGCGAATGTGTCGTGGTGATAGAAGCGCTTCAGACTGTATCCATAGCGTGAATTGATGTAGTCCAGCTGCGATCGAATGAAGATCACAACTGTGAGGCGATAGCCCTACTGTTCTGCAATGGATTTGAGTTTTTGAATGCTGGCCCTTTGGGTGAGGCGCGGCCCAAACTGTTCAGCACTGATTAAGACGTCGGATTCATATTCACTCAGGGATGTGAGGTATGTATGCCACGTCGTCCAGGCACCCTGGTCCATCGCTTTCACAAGCTGCTTGAAATGACACGCATGCCCATCTGGGAAGCGATAGATCATCTGCTGCTGTGCCAATAAGGAGGCGCTGCGACGCAGTCGGCACTGAATATCGGTGGAGGCCGTTTTGTGTGTACCGGCATGAATGATCAGTCGGCGTTGCCGAGCGGGCTGCAGCTCCGAATTCATGGCGATGTCCACCAGCGCTTGAGGGAGAAATAAACCGGAGGCACGACGAACAGCGAGAGCGCCGATGACACCAGCAGGCCGCTGAACACCACTGTTCCAATGCTGATTCGGCTCGCTGCGCCGCTCCCGCTGGCCAGGAGCAGAGGGAGGAAGCCCGCCAGTGAGGTGATGGCTGTCAGCAGGATCGGACGCATCCGCACGACAGCTGCTTCCAGGATCGCGTGGTTCAGCTGCATTCCAGCGGCCAGTCGCTGATTGGCAAACTCCACAATCAGGATTCCGTTTTTGGCAGCCAGGCTCACCAGCACCAGCAGCCCCATCTGTCCGTAGACATCCAATGGCAATCCCCGCAGCTGCAGGCCAGCCAAAGCCCCCATCAAGGCGATGGGTACCGTCAGCAGGATGATCAGAGGGTCGCCAAAGCTTTCGTAAAGGGCGGCCAGCAACAGATACACGACGATCACCCCCAGTCCGAACAGTTGCCAGGTGACACCAGCCGCCCTGCGTTCTTCGCGGGCCAGCCCGGTGAATGCCATATCAATGTTCTGGCCTGCGACTTCATCCCCCGCCTGTTTGAGGAGTTGCAGGGCTTCTCCGCTGCTTACTCCCACCGCAGGTACGGCGGTCACGCGGATCGCACGCTTGAGGTCGTAATGACGGATGCTGTTCGCTCCTTCCATTCGCTGCAGGCTGGCGAAGCTGTTCACCGCCAACAGGTCTCCTGCACGATTTCGGACCATGAGCCCGGTGAGATCGTCTGGTTGGCTGCGGTCCGGGCCATCCAGTTGCACAACGATGCTGCGGATCTGCCCGCCTTCGAAGGTGTCGTCGATATAACGCCCGCCAATAGCCGTTCCGATCTCCCGCAGGGTGGCTCCCACATCCAGATCGAGGGCGGCCATCTGATCACGATCCAGCCGCAACTGCCAACGGGGTGCACTGGCATCGAAGCGTGTGCCAACGCGTTCGAATTGACCACTGGCCTCGGCCACAGCAATGAATCGTCGTGCCAGAGCCTCGAACTCGGGCAGGCTGAGTTGTCCGTTGCTCCGGTCCATCAGTTCCAGCTGGAGACCGGCTTCACTGCTGAAGCCGCGAACGGTCGGCGGTGTCGTCACCACAACTCTGGCGTTGCCGATGCGCCGACGTAGCTCCTTGGCGAGCCGCCGCTTCACGGCTTCGCTGCTTTGATCGGCACGGGTGCGCTGTTGCAGGGGTTGGAGCCTCAGGTAGAAGGAGCCATTGCCTTCCCCGCTCTGTCCGAACGACGTTCCTGCATAGAAGTTGCCTGTGCGAACCAGGGACTCTTCCGCCACCACCTGCCGGATTTCATCCATCACGGCAACGCTGCGCTTGAGGTTGGCCCCCTCCGGCAGGGTGAAATATCCACGGATTTGTCCTTGGTCCTCATTCGGAATGAATGCGGTGGGGATCGTCGCCAGCCCACTGGCCGTGACGACCAATCCCATGACCAGAAGCATGGCCACCAGCGGACCTCGCTTGATCCACGGCTGCAGGATTTGACGGTATCGATCCTGTAGAACCTGTAATCCCTGTTGCAGTCGGCCATTCATGCTCTGCAGAGGGCCTGGAAGGTGCCCTTTCTTCGGCACCAGCACCCGTGCACAGGCCAAGGGGGTGAAAGTCAGAGCGTTCAAGGTGGAGAACAGGATGGCGCCGCTGATGGCGAGGGCAATCGGTTGATACAGCCTTCCGATTGACCCTGGAATGAGCAGCACTGGGATGAAGACCGCCGCAAGCACCATGGAGGTCGCCACCACAGCACCAGCCAGTTCGGCCATGGCATCGTCGGCCGCTTGGTCGGGAGCGGCCCCCCTTTCGATCCGCCCGGCAATGTCTTCACTCACCACAATCGCGTCATCGACGACGATCCCCGTCGCCAGCACCAGGCCGAACAGAATCAAGCTGTTGAGGTTGCTTCCGCTCAGTCGCACCAGCGTGAGGCTGCCGATCAAGGCAACCGGCACCGCGATGCCTGGAACCAGAGCCAGCCGCCAACGTCCAAGCGCCAGCACCAGCACCGCCAGCACCAGCAGAACGGCATCCCGCAGCGTGGAGATTGTTCGATCCAGGTTGTCCTGCACGGTGTCGGCGGCATCCACGATCAGGGACATGTCGATGCCTGGGGGGAAGCTGCTTTCCAAGTGCTGCAACTGCTGCCGAATGGCACGGCTGACCTGCAGTGCATTGGAATCGTCGCGTTGATAAATCCCGACAGCGACGGAGCGCTTGCCCTCCAGGTTCATGGCCTGGCTGCCGTAGTTGCGTTGCCCGAGGTCCACACGGCCTACATCCTTCAACCGCAGCAGACCACCGTTGTCCAACCGTCGCAGCACCAGGTTCTCCAGCTCCTGACGACTGCGCAGGCGACCTTCCGCCTCCACGGGGAGATTGATTAGTTGATCCCCGCCGGTGGGTGCTGCGCCAAGGCTGCCAATGGCGGCCAGCACGTTCTGCTCAGCCAAGGCCCGACTGACATCAGAACTGGTGAGATTGACCTGCTCCAGGAGGTTGGGGTCCAGCCAGATCCGGAAGGAGAGCTCGCTGCTGCCAAACACCCGCACATCTCCAACCCCGGGGGTGGTGAGCAGGGCATCGCTGAGGCTGTCCGACAGCCAGCCACTGAGGAAGGTCGGTTCGTACAGACCCGGGGGATGGCTGAACCCGAGGATCATCAGTAAGTCATCGGAGGAGCGCCGCACCCGCAGCCCTTCTCGGCTCACCGACTGAGGCAGTCTCCGGTTGGCAAGGTTGACCTCGTTCTGAACCTTGATGGCGTTCAGTTCGGGATCACCGCTGCTGAACCGAAGACTGATGCTGGCCCCTCCCTGACGACTGCTGGAGCTGATGCTTTCCAGCCCATCGAGGCCGTGCAGTTGTTGCTCGAGCACAGCGGTGACGCTTTGCTCCACCACTTCCGGGGAGGCGGCAGGAAATCTGGCGCTCACACTGATGCGGGTCGAGGCCAACTGGGGCAGGTCTTCAAGACCCAGGCCGCTCAGTGCCACCAGGCCGCCCAGCAGGATCAGCAGGCTGCAGACGATGGTGAAAACCGGCCGCCGAAGAAACGGCTGGGAGATCGACCGCACCTAGCGATTCAGAACTGCTCAAATCCTGCCAGTGAAAAACCCCCTGGCGTGAAGTTCACGCACAGGGGGACTGGAAGAGATCGATTTTCGCTTCGGATCAGCCGACGCTCCAGACACCAGCAGCGATCTTGAACAGATCCTGAACGTGCACGGTGTTGCAGAGGAACCAGGCGAAGACGGCACCACCGCAACCACCCAGCCAGAAGCCGCTGG
>CAJWIC010000116.1 GCA_913040905.1 uncultured Synechococcus sp.
AAGCTCCCGCCAGGCCGGTGCCCACCACGAGCACATCCATCTGCCCTTTGCGCAGGGGGCTGATCAGCGGCAGCCCTTCGCGGGTGCGGCGCCAGGCATCGGCGAGCGGCCCGGCGGGAAGCCTGGGGTCAGGCAAACCACGGGTCATGGCGCCTCTCCGAGAGCTAGTCCCAGGCTGATGAGCAGGAAGCCTCCTCCGATCAAGGCTGCCAGCAGGCGACCTCCCCAACGGATACTCGGGGCGTTTATTGGGGTGAGCAAACCCAGGTTGCGATGCGCGGCTTCAGCTCCATGCAAAAGATGCAGGCCGATTGCCAGGCTGCCGGCGGCATAGACCATCAGGCTCAGCGGCTGTTGCAACACCTGCAGCAACACCTCTCGCTCAAGACCGTCCTCTGGCCGGGGCAGGCGCAGTTGCATCAGATGCAGGGCCAGGAATCCCAGGGTGATCACGCCTGCACCCCCTTTGCTGCGGCTGGCGAAAGCCTCGAGTGGTCGACCGCGGCGGCTGCGCAGCGCAGATGTGTTTCCAGCACCGCGATTTCGCAGCGTTTTGGCGACGGTGAGGATCAGATGCGCTGCTGCTGTGGCGGCTAAGCTGACCTCCAGCACAGGCAGCCAAGGTTGGTGATGCAGGGCCTGGGCGTAAAGCTCGAACTGCATCGGTGCGATCAGGGCGGGAAGCACACCGGCCAGATGCACCACCAGAAACAGCACCAGCAGCAGGCCGCTGAGGGCTGATCCAATGCGCATCAAGGTCGACTCCTGCATCAATCCCAGAAAACAGGATTTCGGCTCGGGCGATACCTACCGTAGTCGAGTTCTCCCGGCATCAGGTCTTCACTGATTCCCATACAGATCGTGTTTAGGGGCATCGAAAAGCTGTTGCCGTCCTTATCGAAAGGCCCCTCCACATAGGCCCCGATGCGCTCAGCAATCAGGAATCCCAAAAACAGCAGGATTCCTGTCATCCCTGAACCCTGGCTTTTGAACGAAAGCAGCAACTGGGTTCCGAATACCCAATTGATGACGCGAACGAATAGGTCATAGGGCGGTGGGATCGGGGTGTTGCGGATGCGTTCGAGACCACCAACGGCATCGGTCATCGCATCACTGATCTCCAGTAGGTGGGTGCGCCCTCGCTCACTGATCCACTCATCTTCAGCCAGTCGCTGAATGGCGGCCATCCGATGCACCGACAGGCTCCGGACCGTGCTGTTGTCTGGTAGCGAGAGCTGATGCAGCAGCTGTTGATGCATCACTTGCAAATCTGGATGCCAGAAGTTGCGCAACTGAAAGTTCAGTTGCCAAACGATGGCCACCTGAACCCGTACCAAATGTTCTGTGCGTGAGCTAGCCCAGAGATCATCCTTCAGCAACCCGCGCAACCCATCGGCCCAGCCGCGGCTCTTGTTCACAACCGATCCCCACAGAGTTCGCGCTTCCCACCAACGGCTGATGGCTTGGGTGTTGCGAAAACCGATGAAGATCGACATGGCGATGCCCAGAACAGCGACTGCCTTCGTGCTCAGCAGCCAGTCTTTGAGGTGAAGATCGAGTGGAACCAGTAAGACGCTCATTAGCACCAGCATCGTCAAGTCCCATTTCGCTCGTTGCACCAGTTGCAAGGCCACCCGCCAGTAGTCGCGTTGGTTGGTGGCGGCGGGATTGCCGTAGCCACCGATGAGGGGTGTTGGTGGTTGCTTCATCGAGGGTTTCACCGCAGCGGTGGTGTCTCCCTTGCAACCTTGTCATGGTGGGATGAGATGAACGGAATTCGGCGTGCGGGGTCTGCCAGGTCGGCGTTGGCTGGTTGGTCTTGCAGCCTTGGTGTGTGTGGTTGTGCTGCTGTTGGGGCAATGGCGAGTGCCTGGTCTCAAAACGCAGCCGCAGGCTGAGTCAACAACCATCCAGCGATCGGCGGCTCCCATCGATTGGGGCGTTTCCCCCCCGGTGGCGTCCGCTGTCGAGCCCCCTGCTTTGCGGGTTGGTGCCTACATCACCAACATCAGCAATATCGACTTGCTGGACGACCAGTTCTCCGTCGAAATGTTGCTTTGGACGGAATGGGGAGGGGATCCAGAGGATGACCCTAGTAACAACTTGATGATCCTGAATGGGATCTACGACGGTGATATCCAACGGTTTGAGAGGGTGAGCCACGAGCGCACGGCCACTGGGTCTTGGAATCTTTATCGGGTGCGTTCAGCGGTGGTGAAGCGCTGGCGGCTTCAGCGCTATCCCTTTGATGATCAGGTTTTGCATATTCAAATTGGTTTGGATGATCCGCTTCAAACCGTGAATCTGGATGTGGTGGATCAAGAGGCCTTGATGGTCTCACCAGGGTTGCTGCTTCCGGGCTGGTCGTTGAAGCCTGTCGGGGCCTATGCCTCCAGCGTCAGTTTGATGAGTGATCTGGGACGCCCTCTCGCGGACGGGGAAGTGATCCGGCGCCAGCCCGCGGTTTCGCTCGATGTGCCGATTCAACGGCGCAGTTTGTTGTTTGTTGCCCCCGACTTCCTGGGGTACATGTTGGCGGTTGGGCTCTGTTTCATGAGTCTGCTGATTACCCACAGCCGGGACGATCTCATCCTCGCGGCGGTGGTGTCAGCGGGGGGCAATTTCGTCTTCATTGCTGGAAAATTACCGGTGACAGCCATGGCGGGATTCATCGGAAATTTGCAGCTCATCATTTTTTTGGGGATTCTGTATGTGGTGGCAGCTGATGAGCTGATTGATCAGCACCTGCTCAATGTGAACGATCGCCTCTCACGGGTTCTACGGGTGTTGCTGTTGCCCAGTTATGTCGCCATGACCTTGATTGGCGTGTTCTGGATCATTCCATGACCCGTTCCAGATCCACCGATTCCGGACGCCAAGACCTATCAGGCAGTTGGGCATTGGCAACAACCCTGATCACGCTTTTGGTCGTGCTGGTGAGCGTATTGATGCTTCAGCCGAAGCTGGCCCAACGGCGACTCAACATCGACGATGGCGATGTATTGACGGCCGATGAAGTTGCCGATCTCCCTGACGGAACACTCGCGGTTGTGCTGGATCGCAGGCCGGGGCAAGACGCGTCTGATTTTCGTTATCGGCTGTTGAAGTTGGTCATGGAACGCAGCGGACAGCCCTACGTGCTTGGGCTGAGTGCTGCTGTGCAACCGCAGGATGAGGCGATTGCTGCTCTCGCGGCAGGGCGTAAAGAGGTGGCACGCAATCCCTATCAGCTGTCGGTCGGGGTCTATGGCGCCGGCCATGCTTTGAATCAACGGCTGCGTCCGATCGAGATTCCCGTCACCGGAGGCCTGTTGGGTTTGCGTGTTGGCTGGACCAATCAGGCCGCTTTGCCCGATCTCAACACGGTTCATCACCTCGATGATTTGCGTCGTTTCACGCTTTTGCAGGGGTTGGGCTGGAGTGATGTTGATGTGTTTGATGCGGCTGGGTTGCGCACCTACACAGCGCGTTCAGAAAATTTTTTCCGACTTATTGATAACAACCGCGTTCAGTTGTTCCCCCGGGGCCTGTCGGAATTGGCGTCTGAATCGGTTCTCGTTCAACGCACTGCTCCCGAAACGGTGATGGACCCCTATCTGTTGATGGCCTATCCCTTTGCCGGTTTTTTCTATGTGTCACCGGAAGACGGACCTTTGGCAGATGCGATTCGTCGCGGGTTTGAACAAGCGATGCGCGATGGTTCATACCAGCGCTTGTTGGAGGAGACCATCATGACCCCCTGGCTGAGGGCAACCTTGAATTTGCATTCGAGGCGTGTGTTGGTGTTGCGTAACCCCGAAGCCCAAGATGTTCTGGGTGGTGTTGATCCGCGTCACTGGATCATTCCCTGGGGTGATCTTCTGGGTGGTCGAATTTCAAAGGGCGCGTCGTTGTGCGAAATTGCCGAGCTCAGGTCACTTTGTTTGTCAAGCTTTTAGCGACGAAGAGCTGTGGCTTGCTTTGTTCAGGCGTCGCTTCGGTTTGTCTCCATTCATGTGGCTCAATGCGATGTAGGTGAGGATTAATAATGCCTCGGGTGCAACAGGGGTTTCACTGCCAAACAAGAGTGGAAGCCAGTTGAGGGGGAAGAGAAGAAACAAGCATGCTTTGACCCTCATTATGTGCTCCAAGGCATATAGGCTGGCGCCCTCATTGGCGTTTTCTTTGCTTCCTGCAAGCAGAGACATCAACCCAAACATGCTGGCAATGATCAGCAACAAGCATTTGCTTGTTGCTGTTCCGTGGGTGATCCAATCCTTGAGGATCACAGCTTGACTCATGCCGGCATTGATGTCCTCACTGGCGAGGTCATTTTTGGCCTTAAGAATCAGAATAATGTTCCCCGCACCCAGGCAGGTGAGAGCCAGAATGAGGCCGTTGATGAGGCTCTGGTGGGTGTTCTTGATTCCAGAGATCTTGAGAATGGATTTGTGGAATGACCAAAGCTCATAGAGGATTGAAAATGTGGCGGTATAGGCGATCAGCTCGTAGATCAGCAATCCACTAATCGTTGTGAGTTCTCTTTCTGAATGGATGGTGTCGATGAGTTGAGATACAAGCTCGGGCAACTCAATCGAGATCAGTGTCATTGCGATGGCGTAAATGCCATCGATTAGCCCCATCCATATTTCAGCATTGGGGGATTCCAGATGCTGGATTTGGTGCCGAGCGAATGAATTGGATGCCTTCATGCATCCATCTCGACCGAAAGCCGATGACCTGACTTGAACAGGCGACCCACGCTTTACGAAAGCGTTGCTC
>CAJWIC010000117.1 GCA_913040905.1 uncultured Synechococcus sp.
GATGCGTGCCCCTGGGCGATCGTGGTTGTCCCAGATCACGGGTGGAAGACCGTCGTCGTCACACAGTGCATTGGAGAGCTGACGACGGGTCAACTGAAGGTCATCCACAAGGTTGTAGATCCCCTCAAGCCGTCGTCCGAAGGCGAAATCAATGCCGCGGATGATGTCCTGCAGGTGAACCCAGGCGTTGATGTGATTTCCGTTCTTGCGAACCGATTGGCCAGCGGCACTGCGAATGAAAGACGGAATGTCCTTGCCGGGGCCGTAAATGCCACCCAGCCGCAGGACACAGGCCTTGGTTGAAGCGTCGTTCAAGGAAAGAACAGACGATTCGGCGCTTGCCAAAAGAGCATTTGCACTGTTGGAACAGTCCGGTGGAGTCAGTTCATTGCAGATGGCACCGGACTGATCCCCATACACCCCTGCACTGCTCAGATACGACACATGCAGGGGGTCTCGTCCCTGCCGTTGACGGATGGCATCAACGAGAGCCGGCACAGCTTTGCCATAAACGTTCTCGTATTGGTCCTCCTCAAAGGTGGCGGAGGTGGGCGCTATTGCAATCAGAAGACCATCGAGATGGTCCAGAAAGCTGGTGTCCGCCATCGGGTCCGCGGCGTTGTAGACGCGGGGATGGTCGACCAGATCGCAGAGTTCAGTCAGCCTGCCGGGGCTTGTGGTGGTGCCAACAACTTCATGACCTTGGTGCCGCAGATGGATGGATGCGGCAGATCCAACGTATCCGCAACCAACAATCCCGAAGCGTACGGCCATGCCTGGTCAAATATATTTCACAGAATTTAACGAACGATCCTCAGCGATGCCGTGACAATGGAGACATGATTTCCTTCGCTCTCAACGTTCTCTGGGTTGTTCTCGGCGGATTGCCCATGGCACTGGCCTGGTGGCTGGCCGCACTGATCTGCGCCATCACCGTCGTCGGTCTGCCGTGGGCACGGTCCTGCTGGGTGCTGGGTTGGTTCTCCCTATGGCCCTTCGGTTCAGAGGCCATCAACCGCCGTCAACTCAGCGGAAGAGGAGACCTGGGAACAGGTCCAATGGGCGTGATCGGCAATTTGATCTGGTTCCTGGTGGCTGGCTGGTGGCTAGCCCTGGGTCACCTCAGCAGTGCCTTGGCCTGTTTCGTCACGATCATTGGCATTCCCTTTGGCATCCAGCACATCAAGCTGGCTTTGATTGCCCTGGCCCCCGTCGGCATGACAGTGGTGAAAACAACAGCCATAGCGAAATCAAGAGATTGATCCAACGACAGCGGATCAGAACAGGAGCTGAACCAGCCAGACCATCGCCAAACCCAACGCGCCAGCCATCAGCAATCCGCCGACCACAAACACCACAGCAGCGACCAGACCAATCCTGGCCATCGTCTCTGGATACAGAAGAAACAAGGTCAGCCCCAGTGCAACAGGCCACAGCGGTGGAATCAGCAGGCAAACACCGGTCAAGATCACCAGTTTTCGATCGCGACGTCGCTTGGCCTCAACCTGAGTGGCATCCGCATGCGCCTCGCGATCAAGTGCAGCCTGCTCATCGTCACTGAGCCAGCGCCCACGTGCCTTGGCAAGGTCGAAGTCGTCTTCGAGCCGCTCAGCGGGGTTCTGATCACTCATCCAGCCACCTTAAGAAGCCCGAAACTGTGCTCAAATCAACCTTAGGGCGCAAATGATCATTAAATAGGTAATTTTATCTAGGTATTTACCCGCCGCAATAATATCGTTGCCTGAAAAGAAAAATCAGCATAGTGTCGCCAAGCGAATCGAGAAAGACATGCTGAGTAAACATCTTGAATCACCAAATGCAGCTCATGCCTGCGTGACCGAGTCTCAAGTGAATGCCTACTTCGAATGCTTAATGCTCTGCAATCTCGATGATGGCACTTGTTACGAGCAATGCATTCTTGTGCATCTCAAAAACGAGGGCGAAGCATGAAATCCCTGAGCCATCAAACACAAATAGAGCTGGCATCTGTTGCTTCAACTATTGCCGTTGCCCTTCTCGTAATCGGGTTTATGGGAATGGCGCAGCACATCAATGGCAACCTTCTCTGAAGCCAAGGTTCATTTCTGTCGCTTAAAGGTGTAGCAACCACCGTGGTATCCGGTGAAGGGTTGGGCGTAGGTCACCAGTTCCCAACCCTGCTCACCCAACTCATTCATGAGCCCCACCAGACTGACATCACGCTGCGGATGACTTCTGGAGATCAGCTGGCGATCATCCAGCCAAAGCTCTTCGATTTCCCCGGTCCACGACTTGCCCCGGGGGACAAAGCGCAATTGGGTGTATTCCCACCGCATGACGGAACAACAGCCGAACGACGCACCATCTTCACCGCAGACCGGGCCGATCAGAGGGCACAATTGAAGAACATGCTGTTCTGTGATGGCCCGCCTGCTCGTCCAGCTGCTCCTGGCCATCGGCTTTTTCACCCTAAGCCCCGCCTGGTGCGGAGCCCTGGAAGTGACCCTGCAACGCATCGATGCCAATGCAATCGGAGAGTCGATCGGCACCATCACGGCACAAGACACCGATCAAGGCTTGGTGATCTATCCAAACCTTTCGGGGCTGACACCAGGGGAACACGGCTTTCATCTGCACAGTGTTGGCAGCTGTGAACCGGGCCAAACTGCCGACGGAACAACCGTTGCCGGCCTTGCAGCTGGAGGTCACTGGGATCCAGACGAGTCAGGACAACATCTCGGCCCTTTTGGTGATGGTCACCGCGGCGACCTGAGCAGGCTGATCGTGGATGACGAGGGCAACACCAACACCAGCGTGGTTGCGCCGCGGCTCAGCAGAGCTGATCTACAGGGCAAAGCACTGATTGTTCACGCGGGGGGCGACACCTATCGCGATGAGCCTCCCCTCGGAGGAGGTGGAGCACGGATCGCCTGCGGCGTGGTGCCGGACCAACGCTGATTAACGGTTCACCAACCGTGCATGGAGGCGACACACCCTGAGCGCCTGTACCGGTGGTTCCTGACAGAGCGCGCCGAGCTCGCTGTTCAGCTGACGGAACAAGGAAAGATCTGCCCCCGGGATTCCTGGAAACATGAGGAACAAACCTGACGCGATCAAGCTGATCACAGCACAGCTCCAAATCCTTAAATGAAGCTTAAAGCCCAGCATTCAGCGCGGATCGTGTTCGTCCCTACAGACCACGGCCTTGAGCCCATCGATGTGCTGCATCAGACCAACCCGCCAGGCCGCATCCTCATCACAGGCCTCGATGGTTTCCACCTGAATGGCGCCTCCGCGCTCAATGATCAGGTCATAGGCGGGTGACATCAGAACCGACGCATGGCCTCCCCATTGAGCAACGAAAGTGCGCTAAGCACATCCCCCAGTTGAGGGAGTTCAGTGGTTGGTGGGCATGATGATGGCCTCGACCTTCCAAACCGTTGATTAAGTCACCCCTGATTCGGCGCGTCGGGATTTACCTCGTGCTCAGCACGGCAGCCGTCACTGTCGTCAATCAGCTGCAGATCGAGCAGCAAAGTGCTTACCAGATCTATATCCCGATGTTTATTGGGATTTACGTGGTGTCGCGCTGGCTCGACAGCCGCTTCAATCAGACCGTTCAACCACAACCCAATTCTGGGAAAAAGCAAGACAAAACCACCCCCACCACAACCGAGCGAGGCTTCGGAAGTTGAAAGGGGGGTGGTTGAAGCACGTCCGAAGCTGGCCGACGCTGGCAGGTGATCCCTGAGCTTCAGCGGCGGGGTTCCGCCTTGCGGACCGAGATGGCACGCCCCATCCACTCAACGTTCTGCAGGTCGTCAATCGCCGACTGCTCATCGGTTTCGCTGCTGAGATCCACAAACGCGAAACCGCGCTTGCGACCCGTCTCCCGATCAAGGGGCAGGGAGCATTTGCTCACCTCGCCGTACTGGCCAAACAGGTGGATCAGATCCTCCCGCTCCGCGTCCCAGGAGAGGTTTCCAATAAAGATCGTCAAAAAAAGAGTGGATTCAAGATCGTTTACCTTCGCACACAAGCGGACAAGTGGCGCTCAGCTGTGTTCCGCAAACGACTGGATGCTGCAGTCGAAATCCATAGAAGACCTTTTATTCAGGCCAAGTTGAGCCGAAGCGCGAGCAGGCTTAAAGGAGTTGGGGCATTGAAATGAGTGGACTCAGCGGTACCAAATCAGACGATTTCATCAATGCAGCCAAGGCACGCGGCGAAGCTGCGCTGCAAGACAAGCAACCCAGATTGACCAAGCTGGAAAAAGCATTCCGGCACGCTGCGCTGCGGCGTCGTGCTGAAGATGCCCGCAAAAAGGGGCATCACCCTTAATTGAGGGGCCGACCCTTCCAGGTCCAGCCGCGACCCGTGCGGGTGCGCCAGATCGACACGGGTCCAATCGCCCCCACAAGCAACCCACCGACCCCCATCAGCCACCAGTAACGAAGAGCCACATCAAAGTTTCTGCGCGTCCAGAGCCGCAGCAGCAGCTGTTGAAGGATGGCGAGAACCGAAAGGGCCATCAACCACCACCAAGCGACCGACATCGCGGGTTGAAGCCAGAGCAGAACAAGCGACGCAGGCAACAACAACCAAGGCAGCGCAAACATCAACACCACCACCAGGGCTGCACCAAGGGCTTTGGTTGGGTCACTGTCCAACCCCAGAAACCAGTTCTTGGTCCACCCCTCCCAAAGTGCTGCGAAATCGCTGTACATCCGCAGATCGACCGCATCAAGCCCCAGGAGATAACGCAGCCGAT
>CAJWIC010000118.1 GCA_913040905.1 uncultured Synechococcus sp.
CGACGCCGGCGCGATCACAGAGCTGCCTCAGATCGATCGCCAGGTCATGGCGTTGTACCAGCCCTGCAATCAGGCTCGGCACCATGCCGGAATACAGGGCAGTGCTGCAGCGGTTGATCAGCACAACGCTGCGATCCGGCCGCCGGTGTGGATGCATCGCCCAGCGCTTCAGCAGCAGGGCATGGCTGTGGCCGCCACCGGCGAGCAGCAACGGCCCTCCGCTTCTCATGTTTCGGTTCGGTATCCCATGGGGTTGGCCTTCTGCCAGGCCCAGCCATCGCGGCACATGTCCAGCAGTGAGCGTTGGGCGGTCCAGCCCAGGGTGACCTCAGCTTGCCGGGGGCACGCTTCCAGGCGCGGCACGTCCCCGGGACGTCGCTCCACCACCTCAAAGGGGATGCTGATCCCGGTGGCCTCTTCGAAACCACGCACCACATCCAGCACGCTGAGACCGCGTCCGGTGCCGATGTTCAACGTGCAATGGCAGGGAGCTTCTTGGTTGAGCAGATGATCCAAGGTGACGCCATGGGCTTCCGCCAGGTCCATCACATGCAGGTAATCGCGGATGCCCGTTCCGTCCGGTGTTGGGTAGTCCTGGCCGAACACCCGCAGTTGATCCCGGCGGCCTGCGGCCACCTGGGTGATGAACGGGAACAGGTTGTTGGGAATCCCCAGGGGGTCCTCTCCAATGCGCCCGCTGGGATGGGCACCTACCGGATTGAAGTAGCGCAGGGCGGCGATACGCCAAGCAGCGGTGCTTACCAGGGCCTGCAGCATCTGCTCCACCGCAAGTTTGGTCTGGGCGTAGGGATGAATCGGTGCTGTGGGCGTGTCCTCTCGCAATGGAAAGGTGTCGGGTTCGCCGTAGACCGTGGAGGTGCTGCTGAACACCAGGGTTCGGCAAGCGTGTCGGTCCATGGCAGCCGCCAGCACGCGGCTGCCGTTCACATTCACATCCCAGTAGCGAAGCGGGTCGGCGACGGATTCCCCCACCGCTTTGAGGCCAGCGAAATGGATCACGCCATCGATGCCATCACCCGTACTGAAGGCACGATCGACGGCCTTCGGGTCGCGCACATCCCCTTCCACCAGGGTGATCGAGTTGGATCCAGTCAGCTCTTCGACTCTGTTGAGCGCTTCCGGCGAGCTGTTGTCGAAGTTGTCGAGCACCACCAGCTCATACCCCTGTTCAAGCAGAACCAGACAGGTGTGACTTCCGATGAAGCCTGCACCGCCGGTGATCAGGATTCGTCGGCTCATGGTTCGATCCGTTTGGATTTTCGGATTTTGAATCAGCTTGGTTGCAAAAGCCTGACGGCCCAAGAGATTGAACCTAGTGTCCAACTGTTGCTTTGGGCATGTGGATAGCGGAACGGTTGTTCCAGAGCTGCGACGTGCAATCGGTGCTGAGGGTCGGGCTTTGCTCGACAGATTCAATCTGCTCAATCCCTTGGTCGAGCAGATGGTGATTCGCGAGGCAGTCGCTGCTGTCGAGGTCTCGGATGAACAGCTTGAGCAGGCTCGGCTCGGCTTGCTTCAGCAACGGGGTTATGACGGCCTGGAGCAGTGGCCAGAGCTCCTGAAGGAGTTGGAACGCAGTGAGGATGAGGTTCTTGATCGTCTGCGTCATGGCATCCGTCGCCGCAGCTTCATGCGTGAACGGTTTGCGGCCAAGGCTGAGGCGCGCTTCCTGGAGCGCAAGAACGAGCTCGATCAGGTGGTTTACAGCTTGCTGCGTCTTGAGAACAGCTTCCTGGCTCGCGAGCTTTATCTGCAGATCGATTCGGGCGAATCGAATTTCGCTGATCTGGCCAAGCGCTATGCCGAGGGGCCTGAACGCAACACCAACGGGATCGTGGGCCCGGTGTCGTTGACCCAGGCTCACCCGTCCCTGGTGGAGAAACTTCGCGTTGCCCAACCTGGGGTGCTGTTGGAGCCATTCCGCATCTCGGACTGGTGGCTGGTGGTCCGATTGGAGCGTTATTCCCCGGCCACGTTCACCGATGAAGTCTCTGATCAGATGTGCCAGGAAATGTTCGATGCCTGGATCGAAGAGGAAACCGCCTCCACATTGACTCGGCTTGCGTCAGAGCCCATCGACGCCTTCTCCAGCACGGGCTCCAGCGACTTCAGCATCTCCCGATGACCAGCTCCTCATCCTTTCCCTTGCTGAATCACCCTGCTTTTCGGGGTCTTTCCGAAAACGGGTCCCAGCAGCTTGAGCTGGGCTCCAATCCCTTGCGCTTTGAGTTGGGCCAGCAGCTCTGCGACCCGGACGATATTCCGGCCCGCATCCTTGTTCTGCTGCAGGGCCAGGCACGTCTGGTCGGCCGTCACAACGGACGTCTCACCACGGTTGGCAAGTTCGGTCCTGGCAGTGTGATCGGGGCAGCGAGTCTGCTTTCCGGGCAACCCTGTGAAAACGTGATCGCCGCGGATGAGGTGATCGCCTGCGCGATCAGTGATGAGCTGTTCCGCACCCTTTACAACTCAGAAGTTTCGTTCAAAACCTGGTGTGATCAGCAGCTCTGGCCCCAGGAATTGCTGAAGCTTCTTGAAGTTCTCGAGGAGTCGACGGCAGATGCCGACAGCTCGGCACTGGAAAGGCTGGAGGAAGCCCTGCAGCAGGCGGAGCGTTGCTCCCTCGATGCAGCTGGGATCGACGCCGCAATTGAGTCTGGCAAGACGATCTACACCACCAGTGCCTGGGGAGACCTGAGCGTCGGTCAGCGCATCACCTCCTCCCAGGATTTGCCGTCGTGCGATCCCTTCGCACTGCGGCTGGTGGCTCTCCCAGCGCTCGGCGATTCCCCAGCGTCGTCGGCGTCCGACGAGGGTCCGGCAGGCCCCCTGGTGTCGGCGGATGCCATTCAGGATGCTGAGGTCTTGCCTCCCGTCAGCAGCTTCAGTCCCGAACGCAATGTGGTGGACAGCCTGAGACTGGTCCGTGCTGATGGCCCGCTTCAGGAAACCCTGGCCTGCTTCCAGATGCTGGCTCAGTTGATGAAGTTGCCGTTCCGGCGCGACTCCATCGAGAAAGTTCTGCAGGACAACATCCGCCGCGGATTGACCCCCAACCTTCAGCTGTGCGGTCAGCTGGCGGCCAGTCTTGGCCTGCATGTGATGGCTGCGAAGGTTCCCTCCGAGGCCGGAACCCGTCTTCAGGTTCCCTCGATGCTCCCCTGGGATGGCGGTTTTGCCCTGGTGGTGGCCAGCAATGAACGCGGTCTGAAGCTGGCGTCGCCGAAGTCCGGCATGGTCGAGATCGATCCCGAGGCTCTGGAGGAAGCCTTCCCCGAAGGGATCGAGTTGCTCTTGATGGAGCGTTCCAACGCCACGCCGGATCAGAAATTCGGCCCAGGTTGGTTTTGGCCTGCCCTGAAGCGATACCGCGGTGTCTTGATTCAGGTGCTGGCGGCGAGCTTCGTGGTGCAGCTGTTCACCCTGGCCAACCCTCTGCTGATTCAGGTGATCATCGACAAGGTGATCAGCCAGCGGAGTCTGGACACCCTTCAGGTGCTCGGCATCGCCCTGGTGGTCGTGACCATTCTCGAGGGTGTTCTGGGCAGCCTCAAAACCTTCCTCTTCGCTGAAACCACCAACCGCATCGACCAACGGCTCGGTGCCGAGGTGATTGATCATCTCCTGCGTCTTCCGCTCGGCTATTTCGATCGCCGTCCTGTGGGGGAACTGGGCACCCGGGTGGCTGAGCTGGAAAAAATCCGCAATTTCCTCACCGGCCAGGCCCTCACCACCATCCTCGATGCCGCCTTTTCGGTGATCTACATCCTGGTGATGGTGATCTACAGCTGGCTGCTCACCCTGATCGCCCTCTCTGTTCTGCCGATCCAAATCGCCCTGACGGTGCTGGGTGCCCCGTTGTTCCGCCGGCAGTTCCGCGCCGCTGCGGAAGAGAACGCCAAGACCCAGAGCCATTTGGTGGAGGTGCTCACGGGGATTCAGACCGTGAAGGCCCAGAACGTGGAGATGGTGAGCCGCTGGCGTTGGCAGGAGTTTTATTCCCAGTACATCGCCCGCACCTTTGAGAAGACCATCACTGGCACGGCTCTGAACCAGACCAGTCAGGTGCTGCAGAAGATTTCTCAGTTGATGGTGCTGTGGATCGGTGCCTCGATGGTGCTCAAGGGAGAGCTCACCCTGGGCCAGCTGATCGCCTTCCGGATCATTTCGGGCTATGTCACCCAGCCCCTCCTGCGCCTTTCCACGATCTGGCAGAACATTCAGGAACTGCGCGTCAGTTTTGAACGTCTGGCCGATGTGATCGACACCCCTGAAGAGTCGGATGAAGTTGATAAATCCAAAGTGATGTTGCCTCCGCTGCTCGGAGACGTTCGCTTTGAGAATCTCTCGTTCCGTTTCCGTCCTGGGCAGCCTGAGGTTCTCAAAGATGTGAATCTCGAGATTTCGGCTGGCACCTTCGTGGGAATTGTGGGTCAGAGCGGCAGTGGAAAGAGCACGTTGATGAAACTGCTGCCTCGGCTTTATGACCCCGGAGAAGGTCGAATCTTGATCGATGGCTACGACATCGGAAAGGTTGAGCTTTATTCCCTGCGTCGTCAGATTGGCATCGTTCCTCAGGATCCCCTGTTGTTCAGCGGAACCGTGAGCGAAAACATCGCGCTCACCAACCCTGAAGCCTCCAGTGAGGAGATCGTTCGGGCGGCGCGTCTC
>CAJWIC010000119.1 GCA_913040905.1 uncultured Synechococcus sp.
GTCGAGACGGATTCGCTGAAGCCATCACCATCGATGTAGGAAACGTTGGCAATGAGTTGACGACCTTCTAGATCAGCGGAGATGGTGATCTGTGGATCGGAGCCGACTTGAGACCAGGTTCCATCCTGGTTGGATGCAAGCCATGCAACGGTTGGAGTGCCATCACCATCAGGATCACTGTTTGTGAGAGCAATGGAGAGAACCTGTCCCAGTTGTGGAGTGCCTTCAATGGCGAAGGATGCTGCACCGTCGTTGCTTGGAGCTGGGTTCTCGGGGAGCTGATCTCCTATCAACCCGTCACTGTTGAGGTCTAGCTTGAAGATTTCTTCAAGCCCCCAATTGGACATGGTTTGACCATCGCGCCAGCCTCGGGATCTCCCATTGATGGTTCCAGTTTCATCTGTTAACCAAACTTGATACCGCAATCCACGTCGGCGGGTTTGTCTGGCTCGCAGCGCGAGAAAGCCATCGTCAAATTGAGCGCCTGCAATGACGTTCCAGGATCTTGATGTCGCGTCTGAGAATGTTCGACCTCGTCTGTTCGTGATCGTGATCGGATTGCCATCATTGAAGAACTGATATGCGCTCAGCTCCGAGCCATCCACCAGTCCATTGCCATCCAGGTCTGTCAAGGTGCTACCGGAGATTGTCGTATCTATCCATCGTCTCCACTTCTGCCGATTGACACATCCAACATTTATAGGGTTTGTGCCATCGCGGTGGGATCAGCGCACTCCCAGCCATTTGTGGGTCTGCAGGCTGAGACGCCAATGGGGTTGGCGCTTGACGTGATCGATGGCCAGCTGTTGCCCTTCTGGTGAATCCCAGCCGGGTTGCAACAGCAGCACCGTTTGCTGTCTCACCGCCTTCGCCATGCTGTTGGCAAAGACAAGGTCGTCGGCCGTCTCGACGATCACCTTGAGCTCATCGCATTGGTTGAGAAGCTCCTGAGATGGCGGTCGATGCGGCTTCGGTGAAAGGGTGATCCAGTCGGGGTTGCCAGTCAGACCATCGACGCCGCTGGTTTCCAGATGCAGGGGAATGTGGCTCGCCTCCCGTAGGGCCAAGGCCAGATCATCGAGGTTGTGGTGCAGCGGTTCACCGCCGGTGATCACCGTGAAAGCTGCTCCATTGCGCCGCGCCTCCTCAGCTTCAGCGGCGAGAGCCCCCAGGCTGCGATGGGGGTGATTGTTCTCAGGCCAGGAGTGCTTGGTGTCGCACCAGGGACAACCCACGTTGCAGCCGGCCAGTCGGATGAAAAAAGCGCTGCGGCCACTGTGGTGGCCTTCACCCTGCAGGGAATGGAAGGTTTCCACCACAGGCAGGGTGGCTTGTGCCGTCATCGCTGGGTCTGAATCGCCTCCACCGGTGAGGAGGGAAGCCGCTGCTGGGCCGCTTCGATCAGGCCTCGGAACAGCGGATGGGGGCGTCCCGGACGCGACAGAAATTCCGGGTGGTACTGACAAGCGGTGAAGAACGGGTGGCCTTTCAGTTCAATCAATTCCACCAGGCGACCGTCGGGTGAACTGCCGCTCACCACGTAGCCCGATTCCAGGAACAGATTGCGGTAGGCGTTATTGAACTCATAGCGGTGGCGATGCCGCTCGTAGACCACTTCGTCTCCATAGAGGCGATGGGCCAGGGTGTCCGGAGCGATGCGGCAGGGGTAAACGCCAAGGCGCATCGTGCCCCCGAGGTCCACCACATCCTGCTGCTCCGGCAACAGGTGAATCACCGGATGGGGTGTTCCGGCATCCAGTTCGGCGCTGGTGGCTTCCGTCAGTCCCGCCTGGTTGCGCGCCCATTCGATGACGGCGGTCTGCATGCCGAGGCACAGCCCCAGGAATGGCACCCGCTGCTCTCTGGCCCAGCGGATCGCGGCAATCTTGCCGTCGACGCCGCGGTTGCCGAATCCGCCCGGCACGACCACGGCATCCATGCCCTTGAGCAGAGCCTGCGCACCCTCGCTTTCAATCTGCTCGGAGCAGACCCAATGCAGATCCAGGGAGGCGTCCTGGGCGATGCAGGCATGGCGGAGCGCCTCCACCACCGACAGATAGGCATCATTGAGCTGGATGTACTTGCCCACCAGGGCCACCTTCACGGCGGGGCCGGGATTGCGCAGCTTGTGCACCAGGTCCTGCCAGGCCGCCATGTCGCTGTCGTGATCCGTCAGATCAAGAACGTCCAGCACTTCGCGGCAAAGCCCTTCCTGTTCCAGGGTCAGCGGCACCGCATAAATGCTGTCGGCATCGAGGGACGGGATCACGGCGCGGGTCTGCACTCCGCAGAATCCGCCGATTTTCCGCTTCATCTCATCGCTGATGGTGCGGTCACTGCGGCAGACCAGCACATCCGGTTGGATGCCGATGGAACGTAGTTCCTTCACCGAGTGCTGGGTTGGCTTGGTTTTCAGTTCCCCTGAGGTGCCGATGAAGGGCAGCAGGGTCACGTGGATGTACGCCAGATCGCGACGCCCCACATCTCCGCGGAATTCACGTATTGCTTCGAGGAAGGGCAGCGATTCGATGTCACCGACCGTGCCGCCGATTTCCGTGATCACCACGTCAGCGTTGCTGTTGGCAGCAACCCGGTGGATGCGCTCGCGGATTTCACCGGTGATATGCGGAATCACCTGCACCGTGCCGCCGTTGTAGTCGCCCCGGCGTTCCTTGTTGATCACCGCCTGGTAGATCGAGCCGGTGGTCACGCTGTTCAGCCGTGACATGGCGGTATCGGTGAAGCGCTCGTAATGCCCCAGATCCAGATCCGTTTCGGCACCGTCCTCGGTGACGAACACTTCGCCGTGCTGGATCGGACTCATCGTGCCGGGATCCACGTTGAGGTACGGATCCAGCTTCAGGATCGAGACGTTGTACCCCCTGGATTTCAGCAGCCGTCCAAGGCTTGCCGCCACGATCCCCTTGCCAATGCTGGAGACCACTCCACCGGTGATGAAGACGAACTTGGCCATGGCCTCCCGGGTGACTCTTCAAATTACCTGGCGCGCTGCCTGGGCTCCAGAGTCACCCCACGATGAATCGGTCAGTTCTGGAGGAGGCTGCGCAGCATCCAGGCCGTTTTCTCATGCACCTGCAGGCGTTGGGTGAGCAGATCTGCGGTGGGTTGATCATTGGCGGCATCCGCGATGTCAAAGACGCTGCGGGCGGTGCGTGCCACGGCCTCATGGTCGTTCATCAGCTGCTGCACCATGTCCATGGCGGCGGGAATGGAGCTGGCTTCCTGCAGGGAGGCGAGCTTGGTGAGGCTGCTGTCGCCGAACGGGGCCGGCATGCCAAGGGCGCGGATCCGCTCCGCGATCTCATCGAGGGAGTCCCAGAGTTCGTTGTACTGGGTGTCGAACATCCCGTGCAGGGAGCTGAACATCGGGCCGGTCACGTTCCAGTGGAAGCCGTGGGTCTTGCCGTAGAGCACCCAGGTGTCGGCCAGCAGCCGTCCCAGACCATCGGCGATCTGCTGGCGCTGCTCCTGGGAGATACCGATGTCGATCGAGCTGGTCATCGTGGTGGCGTTCAGACGGCGCGAGTTTGACTCAGGAATCCAATCCTTGGATGTAGTCCCGCACCTTGCTGCGCCGCTGCGGTTGCCGCAGTTTCAGCAGGGCCCGTGTTTCGATCTGACGAACGCGCTCCCTTGAGAGCTTCAGGGCCTCGCCGATCTGAGCCAGGGTCTGGGGCGTGTCGTCCTCCAGTCCGAAGCGCCGCCGCAGCACAGCCGCTTCCCGGCTGGTGAGCTCATCGAGCAGACGCTCGAGGTCGTTGTGCAGCTCGTCGTGGGTGAGGCTCTGTTCCGGAGTGGCCTTGCCGTCTTCGATCAGGTCGCCGAGCTGGGTGTCCTGATCACGGCCCACACGGGTGTCCAACGACACGGAGCGAGGAACCCGACCCAGGGTCTGGCGCACGGTGTCCTCACTCAGTTTCAGCGCTTTGGCCAGATCGGCGATCGAAGCGATGCGCCCCTCATTGGTGGCGATCTCCTGCTGGGCCCGTTTGATCCGGTTCAGTTTTTCGGTGACATGCACGGGCAGGCGGATCGTGCGGCTCTGGGTGGCGATGGCTCGCGTCATCCCCTGGCGGATCCACCAGTAGGCATAGGTGCTGAAGCGGAAGCCCCGCGTCGGGTCGAATTTCTCCACCGCCCGCTCCAGTCCGAGGGTGCCCTCCTGCACGAGATCCAGCAGCTCCATGCCGCGTTGCTGATACTTCTTCGCCACAGCCACCACCAGGCGCAGGTTGGCCTGGATCATGTGGTCTTTCGCACGGCGACCATTGCGCAGCGCGGTCTTCAGCTCTCGAGCCTCCAGCTTGGCTTCCCTGGCCCAGGCGCTGTAGCCCGCTTCGATGCGCTCCTGCAGGTCCGCCAGCGTCAGGTCGGCGGCCCGAGCCCATTCCTGCTTGGTGGGCCAATGGCTGTGTTGGTTGGCCTCTCGGCGCTGCAGTTCCTCGAGGCGGTACAGCTCACCAATGGCGGCATCGCTGCTGGCCAGATCCCGTTGCTGGTGCAGCAGCGCTTCCCGCCGTTGCACCAGCCGAGCCAATGTCACCTCCTCTTCATTGGTCAGCAGATCAACCCGGCCGATGTCCTGCAGGTACAGCCGCAGCAGATCCGTCGTGCTGCTGCGCCGATCGCGGGTTTCCCCGGTCCGTCGTGGTTGACGGGGCAACG
>CAJWIC010000120.1 GCA_913040905.1 uncultured Synechococcus sp.
TGAAGTTGCGCTGGGTGGCCTCCACCGACTTGCGCATGCTGGCTTCGAGGTCCTTGGTCGACATGGGTTCTCTTGCGGAAGTCGTGCGTGGTCAGGCGGGATGGCCGATGCGGGACCCGATCGGTTCACCGGATACGGCCCTGCCGATGTTGCCAGGTTCAAACAGATTGAAGACCACGATCGGAATGTTGTTGTCCTTGCACAAGGCAATGGCGGTGCTGTCCATCACAGCCAGTTCGCCACTGAGCACATCCTGATAGGTGAGGTGGGCGTGCTTCACGGCGTCGGGGTGCTTGGCCGGATCCTTGTCATAGACACCGTCCACCTTGGTGGCTTTGAACACCACATCGGCATTGATTTCCGCGGCCCGCAGGGCAGCCGTGGTGTCGGTGGTGAAAAAGGGGTTGCCACAGCCAGCCCCGAACACCACCACTCGCCCCTTCTCGAGGTGTCGCATGGCCTTGCGGCGGATGTAAGGCTCCGCAACTTCCTGCATGGCGATGGCGGTCTGCACCCGGGTGGGAACGCCGGCTCTCTCGAGCCCGTCCTGAAGGGTGATGGCGTTCATCACCGTGGCCAGCATGCCGACGTAGTCCGCCGTGGCCCGTTCCATCCCTGCTGCCGATCCCTTGAGACCGCGGAAGATGTTGCCGCCGCCCACAACAATGGCCAGTTGAGTGCCGCCTGCAACCACCCTGGCTACGTCGGAGGCGATTGAATTCACGATGGCGGGGTCGATTCCGTACCCCTGAGCACCCATCAAGGCTTCGCCGCTGAGCTTCAGCAGCACACGGGAATAGGTCATCCGGTTCCCAGATCCAAATGACAGTAGCAAGCACTGGCCAGATCCCCCTTGCCTCGTTTGGATGGGTGAACTGTTTCGACCGGATGCCTGAAACCGAAAGCAGTCACAGCGGTGTGATGGCCAGGCTGACCCTGTCGGCCTTGGAACGGGCCAGCCGGGATCCGGCCTGTTGGAAGGACCCTGTTGTGCATCGGGCTCTTCTGGTGAGTGGTCTCTCCGTGTTGACGGAAGCCACCAAGCGCCTCAATCAGGATCTGGAGTCGGCCGCTTGATCGTCAGTATTCGATTCCGGCCTGGGCCTTGACGCCCTGCTCCCGGAACGGGTGGTGCACCAGGGTCATCTCCGTGACGAGATCAGCTCGCTCCACGAGGGCTGATGGGGCACCGCGACCCGTCACTGCGACATGGGTGAGTTCGGGTCGCTCGTTCAAGCCAGCGATCACCGTTTCGGCGCTGATGTAGCCCAGCTTCAGGGCCACATTCAGCTCATCCAGCAGCACGAGTTTCACAGCGCCATCACGCAGATAAGCCAGGGCGGTCTGCCAGGCGGCTTCCACCAGTTGCTGATCCCGTTGCCGGTCCTGCGTCTCCCAGGTGAAACCCTCCCCGAGGGCATGCCAGCTCACCTGATCGCCAAAGGCTTTCAGCGCCCGTGCTTCGCCGGGCTCCCACCCCCCCTTGATGAACTGCACGATCGCGACGCGCTCGCCGTGGCCAAGGGTGCGCAACACCAGACCCAGTCCGGCAGTGGTCTTCCCCTTGCCCTGGCCGGTGAACACCAGCACCAGACCTTTTTCGTTGTTGCGTTCCTCCACCCGTTGCTTCTGCACCAGCTGGCGCCGCTCCATCCGCTTGCGGTAGCCGGCATCGTCTTGCTCTGGGGCGAGTTTGCCCCCCATGCCCAGTTCGTCGGCGGACTGATCGAGATCGCTCGTGCTCATGAGGGCGCGCTGCTTTCGGGACGGGTTGCGGTGATTCGCTGCAGTGCCTGGCCCGCCAGCAGGTTTTGGTTCACTGCAGTGAAACCAAGCCGTTCGAGCTGGGAGGGGAGGTCATCCTCCAGCATGGCAATGGCGGTATCGGTTTCGAACAGGGCGCAGAACAGCTGCTGCGGCAGGCGTAGCCAGGGCCCAGCTGGATGCAGGTCCACCAGCACCAACCAGCCACCGGGTTGCAGCAATCGCAGACAGCTGCGCAGCACCGCTTCCCGGTCCGTTCGGGGGAATTCATGCAGGGCCACACTCAGTTGAATGGCGGCGTAGCTGGCATCCTCCAGAGGGGGGTCTTCCGCCAGACCTTCCACCCGGGTCATCGCAGGATGCCGCTGAGCTGCGAGGGCCAGGGCACGGGGCGAAATGTCGAGGCCCGTCACGCAGAAGCCGGCCTCCAGCCAGGGGGCTGCCGCTTCCCCGCTGCCGCAGCAGAGGTCCAGCACGGTGGCGCCTGGCTTCAGATGGGGGCGTAAGGCCTCCAAACCAAGCCCCCGAAGTCGATGCACGCCGCCCACACTCAGCGAGGACACGGCCGTCACCAGGTCGTAGATCCAGCGATGGCGATAAGCGAGTGGCCGTAGAAAAGAGCTCATCAGGCCTGTTGTCGTGCCAATGCTGCGTCCACCGCCTGTTGCTGATCCCGACGGGTGATCCAGTGGTGATAGGTGCGCGTGTGGATGGCCACCGAATGTCCCATCATCCTGGCGGCCACCGTATCGGGAAGACCGATATGAATGGTGCGCACGGCCCATGCATGGCGCAGGTCATAGGGCGTGATCGGCAAGCCGTAGCGGCGGAACTGTTCGCTCACCCGTCGTCCCACCTGCTGCAGCGTGGTGCGGCGTAAATCGGTCTGGATTTGGGGCAGAGCGTCCTGACTGCTCCCCAGGCTGGAGAGGCCGAAACGGTCCACCCACTCCGGTTGGAACGGCCACACCTGGTGTTCTCCTGTTTTGGTGGTGGGCAGCACCCGGATCACCCGATCACCGTGATCGGCCAAGGCACTGAGATCGCAGAAAAAAACCTCGTGATTTCGTAATCCATAGGTGGCCATCAACCCGTAGGCCAATCGCCAGCGGGGATTGGGGATCTGCAGCACCGCCTCGAGGATCTGTGCGTCGGTGGGCAGCCTTCGGAAGCGTGCCTGATGCATGCCGTAGCCACCGGCTTCCTGACGCCAGTCCTCCGGCAGGGCAAGACCGACATGTCGGGCCAGGGCAGCGAGAGCCGTGGAACATTGCTGGCGGCTGCGGCTTCCATCCTCGTAACTGCGCAAGGTCTGAAGCAGCACGTCAGCGGTGAGGGGGCCCTCACCGCTGAAAAGGCTCAAGCGTCTGAGATACGGCAGGTAGGCCCCACTCCAGGTGGTGCGGCTGCCGGTGGCGCGGCGGCGGCGGGGGTCCTTGAAGAACGCCTGTTCAAAGGAGCGGATCGCAGGCTCAGCTCTGGTTCCGGTTGATCGGCGCTGCGTGGTCTGCCAGTCCTCCCAGTTGAAGCGGTCGCGATCGAGTTGTCGCTGAACCTGGTTCAGGGCTTCCTTGACCTCTTGAAGGCCAGTGGCATCGGCCTGGAGCCCAAGACTGATCCGCTGCACTTTGAATGTGGACGGCGCATCCCGCAGCGGCAGGGGACCCCTGATGTTGAGGGTCTGGCCCCGTTGCTCGATACGCAGCCTTGTCCCCTGGACCGCCAGCTGCGTATTGAGGTCGGTCAGGCTGTTGCGAAGGTCCATGGCTGAGGCTTCGGCGCCCACCATGACGTTGACGCGGGTTACGCTCAAGCCCCTGAATTCTCGGTTGTTGGCATGTCCCGCGTCGGCGTCGTCCTGCTGAATCTGGGGGGACCCGAGCGCATTCAGGATGTCGGCCCTTTTCTGTACAACCTGTTTGCTGATCCGGAGATCATCCGGTTGCCAAGTCCCGCGCTGCAGAAACCGCTGGCCTGGTTGATCAGCACCCTGCGCAGCGGCAAATCCCAGGAGGCTTACCGCTCGATCGGAGGTGGATCACCGCTGCGCAGGATCACCGAACAGCAGGCGCGGGAACTGCAGAGCCTTCTGCGACAGCGCGGACTCGACGCCACCACCTACGTCGCGATGCGGTACTGGCATCCATTCACGGAATCCGCCGTGGCAGATATGAAGGCGGACGGCATTGATGAGGTGGTGGTGCTGCCGCTTTATCCCCATTTCTCCATCAGCACCAGCGGATCCAGCTTCCGGGAGCTGCAGCGGCTGCGTCAGGGAGATGCTGCCTTTGAAAAGCTGCCGATCCGTTGCATCCGCAGCTGGTTTGACCATCCCGGCTACGTCAAGGCGATGGCCGAGCTGATTGCTGAAGAAGTGCGCAACAGCGATGACCCGGAAAAGGCCCACGTTTTCTTCAGTGCCCATGGCGTCCCCAAGAGCTACGTGGAAGAGGCCGGAGACCCGTATCAGCAGCAGATCGAGGCCTGCACGGATCTGATCATGAAATCGCTGGCTGAGCACATGGGCCACGCCAACCCCTACACCCTTGCTTATCAGAGTCGGGTTGGTCCGGTGGAGTGGCTGAAGCCATACACCGAAGAAGCGCTTGAGCAGCTGGGAGAGGCCAAGACGAACGATCTGGTGGTGGTGCCGATCAGTTTTGTCAGCGAGCACATCGAGACGCTCGAGGAAATCGACATCGAATACCGGGAGCTTGCGACCGAAGCCGGTGTTGTCAATTTCCGTCGGGTGCGTGCTCTTGATACCTACCCACCCTTTATCGAGGGTCTGGCGGATCTGGTGACCAGCAGCCTCGAGGGGCCTGAGGTGAGCCTTGATGCAGCTGCGGAACTGCCCACCAAGGTGAAGCTCTATCCCCAGGAGAAGTGGGAATGGGGGTGGAACAACAGTTCC
>CAJWIC010000121.1 GCA_913040905.1 uncultured Synechococcus sp.
AAAGCGGTACTGCCCTTCCACATCAGCGTCATCCCACTCGAGATCTTTCTCGGGGGGTGCTTTGAACAGAATGAACATGCGTGCGGTGTCGGCGCCGTAGCGATCGATCACTGCCGCTGGATCGACACCGTTGTACTTCGATTTGGACATCTTTTCGAACAGCACCTCAAGCGGTTCACCACTGTTCGGATCGGTTGGCGCTTCAGGATCAGCCACATCGGCAGGGGCAACGTATTTGCCGGTGCTGGGATTGCGGTAGGTGGTGCCCTGAACCATCCCCTGGGTCAGAAGACGGTCAAAGGGTTCACCGACATCAATCAAGCCCCGATCCCTTAAAGCCTTTGTGAAAAAGCGGGAATACAGCAGATGCAGGATGGCGTGTTCAATTCCGCCGACGTACTGCTCAACGGGCAGCCAGCGATTGACGGCTTCGCGGCTGAAGGGCCGTTCCTTGTTGTGGGGATCGGCAAAACGGAGGAAATACCAGGACGAACACATGAAGGTGTCCATCGTGTCGGTTTCGCGCTTGGCCGGTTCACCGCATGAGGGACAGGGGACGTTGACCCAAGCCTCCTGACGTCCAAGGGGCGATCCGCCCTTGCCGGAGAGGTCGATTCCGCGCGGAAGTTCCACCGGTAGGTCGTCGCGCGGGACCGGCACGGCACCGCAGCTGGGGCAGTGGATGATCGGAATCGGACAACCCCAGTAGCGCTGTCGTGAGATCAACCAGTCACGCAGCCGATAGGTGACCTTCGCCTCTGCCCATCCCTGACCCTCTCCGTGGCGCGTGATCCGCTCCTTGGCCTCGATGGAATTCAAACCATCAAACTCACCGGAATGAATCAGCACACCGCTGTGCGTCCAGGCCTCGCCCTCCGCAATCGCAGCGGCAGCCCCTTCCGCATCAATCACCTGCTGAACGGGTAAGCCATAGCTCTGGGCAAAGCGACGATCCCGCTGGTCATGGGCCGGGACACCCATCACGGCTCCAGTTCCGTAATCAGCCAACACGTAGTCAGCGATCCACACCGGCAGAGGCTTGCCGTTCAGAGGGTTGATGACGGTGGCGCCGGTGAAGACGCCGCGCTTTGGACCGTCGTCGCTGGTGCGCTCCAGGGCACTCAGTCGCGCGACCTCTGCCTGAAAGGCCTGGATCGAATCCCGTTGATCCACTGTCGTCAGGCTCTCCACCATCGGATGGTCAGGAGCGAGGACCACGTAACTGGCACCGGCCAGCGTGTCTGGCCTGGTGGTGAACACCGTGATGTTTGGTTCCGACCCGGAGGAAACCCGAAACTGGATCTGGGCACCTTCCGAGCGACCGATCCAGTTGGCCTGCATGGTGCGAACACGTTCCGGCCAGCCACTGAGCTGATCCAGATCCTTCAGTAGATCCTCGGCGTACTGCGTGATGCGCAGAAACCATTGATTCAGCTGTCGTTGCTCCACCAAGGCACCGGAGCGCCATGAGCGTCCGTCGGCATCCACCTGCTCATTGGCCAGAACGGTCTGATCCACTGGATCCCAGTTGACCGTTGCGTTCTTCCGGTAAGCCAGACCGCCATCGAACAGCTCCAGAAACAACCACTGGGTCCAGCGGTAGTAATCGCTATGGCAAGTGGCTTGCTCACGGTCCCAGTCAATCGACAACCCGAGGCGATCCAGCTGGGATCGCATCTGATCGATGTTGCGATCGGTCCAATCCCCGGGATCAACATTGCGTTCAATCGCCGCATTTTCGGCGGGTAGACCAAAGGCGTCCCATCCCATCGGATGCAGCACAGCGCGGCCGCGCATGCGTTGCATCCGGGCAATCACATCGGTGATGACGTAATTGCGCACATGACCCATGTGCAGCGTTCCTGAGGGGTAAGGAAACATCGACAGGGCATAAAACCCCTTGCCGTCAGTCGGCTCCGGAGTGACATCCAACCCCTCTGATCGCCAGGACGTTTGCCAGCGCTGTTCAAGATCCGCAGGCGAGTAACGGCTATTCACGGTCGACGCGATGTCGGCAAGGCTGCGATCGTGTCACATCCAGTGGTTTCAACCGAGGACGCGGATCACAGAGATCTGGCGCCGACCGATCAGAACTGGACGGCTGGCAGGGAGTCGTTCAACGGCCAGAAACTCCGAGTCCTGCCAGATCAACCGACCCTCAATCCGTTCAGCGCCGATCACATCCACGCTGATCGGCAACTGCTCCCTGATCCAGGACTGAAGCAAACGGACCCCAGGCAGACTGGGGTCGAGGGGTGCAGTCTCCATAGGATTCGGATCTGCCATCAGCACACCATGCTGCAGTTCAGCAAATATCAGGGACTTGGCAATGACTTTCTGATCCTGGAAGGTCGCCAGGGCCAGTTGCCGCAATCGATCACCGAACCGGATCCAGCCTGGATCCGACAGGTTTGTGATCGTCGTTTCGGAATCGGCGGTGATGGCGTGATCCTTGCCATGCCAGCCCAGGGTCAAGGGGATCTGCGCATGCGGATTTTCAACGCCGATGGCAGCGAGGCGGAGATGTGCGGCAATGGCATCCGCTGCCTGGCCCGTTTTCTCGCGGACAGCGATGGCGACAGTCCTGGCAAATGCTGGTCGATCGAGACGCCAGCGGGCCTGATCCGTCCCGAGCTGCAGAGCGATGGTCAGCTGCTTGTTGATATGGGTGCCCCCTTCCTCGAATCCTCAAGCATTCCCACAGCACTGCCATTGGTGGATGGTTTGGCACGGGGAGTCATCGAGCTGGCAGAGCAATCCCTCGATGTTGCTGCGGTTGGGATGGGAAACCCGCACGTCGTGGTGCCTGTGGACGACCTCAGCTCAATTCCCTTCGATGCATGGGGGGCTGCCCTGGAAGTCCATCCCCTGTTCCCCGCCAAGACCAATGTTCATTTCCTGCAGGTTCACGGGCGCGATCGCCTGGAGATCCGCGTCTGGGAACGGGGTGCAGGGCCGACGTTGGCCTGCGGAACGGGAGCCTGCGCCACGCTCGTGGCCGCGGTACTGCTGGGTCTTGCCGATGACCGTGCCGAGGTGATGCTGCCTGGTGGACCGCTGCAGATCGCCTGGCCTGGCCGCAGCGGTTCCGTCCTGATGACGGGGCCGGCCGTGGCTGTGTTCGATGGGGTGTTCTCACCGGATCTGATGCCGGCTGGGACGACCACCGTGGCCGAACCATCGGCAGCAGCAGGAAAGGCTCCGTTCGACTGCTCCAGTGACTGTGTGAATGGTTGCCAACAACCGGACAACTGTCTGCGTGATGCCGCCCAGCAGCAGGTTCAGGCTTTCTTGAACAGCACATCCCTGGACGCCATGCTGAATCTGGCCAGTGACTCCCTCGAGCAACGGACCCGAGCTCGGTTTGAGCGTGACACCCTCTGATCTGTATCTCGATGCAGCGGCCACAACACCGCCGCTGCAGAGCGTGATCGACTGCATCAACGCTGTGCAGCGGGACGCCTGGGGAAATCCCAGCAGCCTGCACGGCACCGGTCTGGTGGCCGCCGAACGCCTGGCGCGATCCAGGCAGGCCATCGCAGGACTGTTCAATGCCCAGGACGATGAGCTGATCTTCACCTCAGGGGCTACCGAATCGGTTCACCTCGCATTGCTCGGTGTTGCCGCTGGACGCCCACCTGGCCGATTGGTGATCTCAGCTGTGGAACATCCCGCGCTGGAGGGCGCTGCGGCCCAACTCGAACAATCGGGGTGGATGGTGGATCGCTGGCCCGTGGACGCGACCGGTCTGATTCGCCTGGAGTTGATGGATCAGCTCCTGGCTCCACCAACAACGTTGGTCTCTCTGATCTGGGGACAGAGCGAGGTGGGGACGGTGCAACCGGTCCCGCTGGTGGCAAGTGCCTGTCGGGAACGGGAGATTCCCTTTCACACGGACGCGACCCAGGTCATCCCCCAGGGGTTGTTGGACTGGTCCGCCTCATCCATCGACCTGCTCACATTTTCGTCCCACAAACTTCAGGGTCCCCGGGGGGTTGGGGTGCTGCTGCATCGCCCGGGGCTCCTGGCGCAACCGCTGTTGTCCGGTGGCGGACAGGAGGGTGGCCATCGCGCTGGAACTGAACCCGTTGCACTGATTGCCGGGCTGGCGCTGGCGATGCAACAACTGCCGAGATTCAACCCGGAGCGGTCGCTGCCCCCAGGCTCAACACCGCAGATCCGGTCCATGCGCGATCGTCTGCAGTCCCAGCTGGCCGCTATTCCGTCCCTGACGGTGATCAATGCCACGGAGCAACAGCGGCTGCCTCACCATCTGGCATGTCTGATTGGTGACAGCAATGGCCATCCCCTCTCGGGGCGGAGATTGGTGCAGCAGTTGTCGCGCTTGGGGCTGGCCTGCAGCAGCGGCAGCGCATGCCGTTCCGGCCAGGCCCAGGACAGTGCTGTGCTCACCGCCATGGACGTTCCCCCCAACTGGAGACAATCGTTGTTGCGTTTCAGCCTTGGCCCCTGGCTGACCAACGATGATCTCGAGCTCGTTCCACGCCTGTTGAGCCAGGCGATTGAGGCCTGCACCTGAGAGGCTGGTGGGCCATCTGTGAAGCTGCAGACGTGCCCGAAGCCCAGAAGGCGAGCCTTCCCGCCGATCTGCTGACTGAAGTCAGAGACACGGTGCTGCAGCCTG
>CAJWIC010000122.1 GCA_913040905.1 uncultured Synechococcus sp.
AGCTACCACCGCTACGAGCGGATGCCGATGAAACAGGCCATGGCGGATGCCCTGGCCCGTGGTGAGAACTTCTCCCACTTCGGCCCGGAAGCCAACCTGTTCGACAAGCTCGAGGAGCTGTTCCGCACCTACGGCGAGACTGGCTCAGGCCAGAAGCGTTATTACCTCCACAGCGCCGAGGAGGCCGCAGAGCACAACGCGCGCCTCGGTGTTGACCTCGGCCCCGGCCAGTTCACTCCTTGGGAGGACATTCCCTCCGGGACTGATCTGCTCTTCTACGAAGGCCTGCACGGTGGTGTGAAGGGTGAGGGCTATGACGTGGCTTCCCTCGCCGACCTGCTGGTTGGTGTCGTGCCGATCACCAACCTCGAGTGGATCCAGAAGATCCACCGCGACAACGCCGAGCGTGGCTACTCAGCCGAGGCGATCGTGGACACGATCCTGCGCCGCATGCCGGATTACATCAACCACATCTGTCCGCAGTTCGGCGAGACCGACATCAACTTCCAGCGTGTCCCCACCGTGGACACCTCCAACCCGTTCATCTGCCGCAATATCCCGACGCCCGATGAAAGCTTCGTGATCATTCACTTCCGCAAGGGAGCTCGAGAAAAGTGGGGGATTGACTTTAATGATCTCCTGAACATGATCCACGACTCCTTCATGTCCAGCCCCACCAGCATTGTGGTGAACGGCGGCAAGATGGGTTTTGCGATGGAACTGATCCTCACCCCGATCATTCACCGCATGATCGAAGAGAAGAAGAACCTGAGCTGATTGTGATCGCTTGACAATCTGGTCCCTAAAATGGGCTCATCTGAGCGATCAGGTGGGCCCATTTCTTCTTCAATGCCCTCCTTCGAGATTCGCGGTGCCGCAGGAGTTCCCGCGACGCCCCGATGGGATCGCATCGACAGTCGTGCCTTGATCAGGGCCGCGCGAGGGATCTATTTCTCCCATCTTTCAGAATCCAGTGGTGCCCGGGATCCTCTCGGGGTCGTTCTGGCGCCTGGTCAACCAGGGGGCAGGGTTGTCTTTGAACTGCCCGTGCTTCTGCCCGAGGAGGAATTCATTGAGCTGGAGCTGATCCGGGGCCGCAATCCACGCGGGAGACGACGATGGAAGGGATGAGGCTGCTCATCGTTGCTCTGCTGGGCTCCTGTGTCGGCAGTTTCACCAATGTTGTGGTCTGGCGCCTGCCTCGGCAGGAGTCCGTGGTTCATCCCGGTAGCCACTGCCCCCGCTGCGGCCATGCCATCCGCTGGCACGACAACCTGCCGGTGCTGGGGTGGCTGCTCCTTGGGGGGAGATGCCGTGACTGCGGTGCCGGCATCAGCTGGCGCTACCCGGTTGTGGAGCTGGCGAGTGCCCTGCTCTGGCTGAGTGCCCTGTCGGTGCAGGCCGGTGCCGGTGGTGGTTGGCCAGAGCCCTGGCGGCCCTGGGCTGGCCTGGTGCTGGTGGCTCTGCTGTTGCCGTTGGTGCTGATCGATCTGGATCACCTCTGGTTGCCGGAGCCGTTGTGTCGATGGGGCGTGGTGATCGGCCTTCTGGGCAGTGCTGGCGCTGGCTGGGCTGTTCTGGCTGACCACCTCGTGGCAGCTGCAATGGCGTTGGTGCTGCTCGAGGGGTTGAGCGGGATGGCTGAACGGCTGCTTGGCCAACCGGCCCTCGGGTTGGGGGACGCCAAGCTGGCCGCCCTCGGTGGTGCCTGGCTGGGGGCTGCCGGCATTGCCGTTGCCATGGCTCTGGCCACGCTGAGCGGGGCCGTGGTCGGCAGCCTCGGTCGGGTCTCCGGACGGCTTCAGCCGCGTCAGGCGTTTGCCTTCGGTCCCTTCATCGCACTGGGGATCTGGCTGGTCTGGCTCTGGGGTGCTGACT
This sequence comes from uncultured Synechococcus sp., assembly GCA_913040905.1. The sequence goes on from CAJWIC010000122.1 coordinate 1,879, forward strand.
GGTGGTGGGAGCAATGGCAGCAGCTGCTGGGTTTTTAATGGTGCAAACGGGGGGTTTGTGTGTCTCTGTTCGACTGGTTCGCTGACCGCCGCAAGGGTCAGTCCACCGGAAAGATCACCCAGGAACCGGAGGAGGGGGATGGGCTGTGGAGCAAGTGCCCCGAGTGCGGACTGGTGGTTTACGTCAAGGATCTGAAGGCGAATGCCAGCGTCTGTGCAGGCTGCGGACATCACCACCGCATCGACAGCGAGGAACGCATCGCTTTGATTGCGGATCCGGACAGTTTTGAGGCTCTGAATGAGGCCTTGGAGCCGACCGATCCCCTGAGCTTCAAGGACCGGCGCGCCTATGCCGATCGCCTCCGCGAGAGTCAGGCGGCAACCGGTCTCCGCGATGGTGTCGTCACGGGCCTCTGTCGCGTTGATGGCCTAGCCATGGCTCTGGCAGTGATGGATTTCCGTTTCATGGGTGGATCGATGGGATCCGTGGTGGGGGAAAAGATCACGCGCCTCGTGGAGGAGGCCACCGCACGTCGGTTACCGCTGTTGATCGTGTGTGCCTCGGGTGGCGCCCGCATGCAGGAGGGCATGCTCAGCCTGATGCAGATGGCGAAGATCTCCGGGGCTCTCGAACGGCACCGGGAAGCAGAGCTGCTCTACATGCCCCTGCTCACGCACCCAACGACAGGGGGGGTGACGGCCAGCTTCGCCATGCTGGGTGATCTGATCCTGGCGGAGCCCAAAGCGTTGATCGGTTTTGCCGGGCGGCGGGTGATCGAGCAGACCTTGCGCGAGAAACTGCCGGACAATTTCCAGACCGCGGAATACCTGCAGGACCACGGTTTTGTCGACACCATTGTTCCGCGTAATCAGCTGCGCAGCACCCTGGCCAGCCTGCTGAGGCTGCATGGTTGCAAGCCCAAGGAGCGCATCAGCGCATGAAAGCCGTTCTGTTCGCCTTGATCACAGCCCTGCAGCTTTGCTGGGTGATGCCAGCGCTTGCGGGCCCAGTGGACTGGGTTGAAGTGCCATCCACCGCAGCTGGTCAGCAGTGGTGGGATCGCGGCAGCATCCGCGCGGACCGAGACGGTCTCCGGACGGTCTTGAGCCGGTTCACGCCAGCGGCGGATGACGCCGGCCAGCAGCCCAACGGTGAGCTCTATGTGATGCAGCTGGACTGCGCTCAGCAGCTGTATCGCGACAAACAGGTCAATGGCATTCCACGATTCAAAGCGGATTGGCAGGCTGCTGGTGCTGATGGATTGATCGCATCGGTGATTGATGCTGTCTGCAGCGAGCCTCTCAACAGCTGACATGGGCCTTCAACCGATCGGCGTGGCAGTCGCCGGCCTTGGTTTCGGCGAGAAGGTGCACCTGCCAGCTCTTCATGCCAATCCCGATCTGCGGCCCGTGGCGCTGTGGCATCCCCGCCGGGAACGGCTGGATGCCGCCTGCGCTATTCATGGTCTGCCGGGGTATGACGGCTGGGATGCGCTGCTGGCCGATCCAGCGGTGGAGGCCGTGATCATCGCCACGCCGCCCGAGCCGCGCTTTGAGCTGGCTCGCCGTGCTCTCGAGGCGGGAAAACACCTTCTGCTCGAGAAGCCCATTGCTTTACATGGGGAACAGGCCTGCGAGCTGCAGCGTTTGGCCATCGCCAAGGGGTTGTCGGTGGCAGTGGATTACGAGTACCGGGCGGTTCCGCTGTTCATGCAGGCTGAGCGTCTGCTGCGCTCCGGGGCCGTGGGCCAGCCCTGGTTGGTAAAACTCGACTGGTTGATGGGCAGCCGGGCTGACCCCAGCCGCGGCTGGAACTGGTATTCACAGGCGTCCAAGGGAGGGGGGGTGATCGGAGCCCTTGGGACCCATGCCTTCGACATGCTCGCCTGGTTGGTGGGGCCTGTGGCCTCGGTCAGCTCGCTCAATGGGGTCTCGATCCCGGAGCGTCCCCATCCCGAGGGAGGAATGGCACCCGTGGATGCGGAGGACGTTTCACTGGTCCAGGCCCGATTGCAGTGGCAGGGGAGCTCGGAGAAAATGGTTCCGGCCCAGATCAATCTCGCGTCGGTGGCCAGGAACGGGCGCGGCTGTTGGCTGGAGATCTATGGCTCGGAGGGATGTCTGGTTCTTGGCAGTTCAAACCAGAAGGACTACGTGCATGGATTCGAACTCCGCTGTGCCAGAGGAGGTGAGCCTTCTCAGTTGATTGAAGCGGATCCCGATCTCGCCTTCGCCAAGACCTGGAGCGACGGACGAATTGCACCCGTGGCGAGGCTGCAGAGCTGGTGGGCTGAGAGCATTCGCTCCGGTACGCCGATGGTTCCCGGTCTTGCCGAGGGCGTGGCAAGCCGTCTGGCCTGCGATCAAGCAGCCCAGACTGCAGCTGGTCTCGCGTAACGCAGGGTAATATCGCCGCGATTCGTCCCTGACGACCTACACCCTCGAGGATTTCACCATGGCGCTCGTTCCGCTTCGGCTCCTGCTCGACCACGCCGCCGAAAACGGCTACGGCATTCCTGCGTTCAACGTGAACAACCTTGAGCAGGTGCAGGCGATCATGGAAGCCGCTGACGAGACCGATAGCCCTGTGATCCTGCAGGCCTCCCGCGGTGCCCGCAGCTACGCCGGTGAGATCTTCCTGCGTCACCTCATCCTGGCCGCCACCGAGACCTATCCCCACATCCCCGTGGTGATGCACCAGGATCACGGCAACGCCCCTGACACCTGCTATTCCGCTGCCATCAACGGTTTCACCTCCG
>CAJWIC010000123.1 GCA_913040905.1 uncultured Synechococcus sp.
ACCAGACCTGAACCAACCAGGCCGAGATAGATGCCGACGCCCATGTGCAAGTAAGGAGGTGACCACCATTAGATCAGACATGGATCGGCATTCAGGCCATAGCACTTAGGGTTTGTGAACGACTGACACCTGCGTACGGGTGACCGTCAACCGGGCCGACCGGACTTCCACCCTCCACGCCCGAGCTGATGCGCACCCTCTTCATTTATCCCGAGTTCCCGAAAACCTTCTGGAGCTACGAAAAAATTCTGGAGCTGGTGAATCGCAAGGTGCTTCTTCCACCCCTGGGGATGTGCACGGTTGCTGCCCTGCTGCCCCAGGACTGGGAGATGAAATTGGTCGACCGCAACGTGCGGGAGGTGACGGAGGAGGAATGGGCCTGGGCTGAGCTGGTGATCATCTCCGGGATGATCGTGCAGAAGGACGACATGGCGGTGCAGATCGCCCGGGCGAAACAACGAAACCTGCCGGTGGCCGTGGGCGGCCCCTTCGCCAGCTCCACACCGGACGCGCCGGAACTGGATCAAGCGGATTTCAAGATCCTCGATGAGGGTGAGATCACCCTGCCGATGTTCATCGAGGCCATGGAGCGGGGTGAGACCGGTGGTCGCTTCAGCGCTGAGGGCGACAAGCCGGATGTGACGGCAACGCCGATCCCACGGTTTGATCTGCTGGAACTGGACGCCTACGACTCGATGAGCGTGCAGTTCTCCAGGGGCTGCCCGTTCAACTGCGAGTTCTGCGACATCATCGTTCTCTACGGCCGCAAACCCCGCACCAAAACCCCCGAGCAGCTGGTGGCCGAGTTGCAGTCGCTCTACGACCTGGGCTGGCGCCGCTCGATTTTCCTGGTGGACGACAACTTCATCGGTAACAAACGCAACGCCAAGTTGCTGTTGCCGGAGATCCGCAAATTCCAGGAAGAACGGGGTTACCCCTTCAGTTTTTCAACGGAAGCCTCCGTTGACCTCGCCGATGACGAGGAGATGATGCGGATGATGCACGACGCCCGCTTCGAGAAGGTGTTCCTGGGCATTGAAACCCCCGATGAGGCCAGCCTGGAAACGGCCCGCAAGGTGCAGAACACGCGTAATCCGCTGGATGCGGCGGTGGATCGGATCACCGCCAACGGCATCGGTGTGATGGCGGGCTTCATCATCGGCTTCGATGGTGAGAAGGATGGCGCCGGCCAGCGCATCGTGGAATTCGTGACGCGCACCGGCATCCCCGCCGCGATGATGGGAATGTTGCAGGCCCTGCCCAAAACAGCGCTGTGGGCCCGGCTGGAACAGGAAGGTCGCCTGATTCAGGGCGAAGATGCCGCCAAGGGCGTGAACCAGACCAACCTGCTCAATTTCAAGCCGACGCGTCCGATCCGCGACATCGCCAACGAATACGTGGAGGCCTTCTGCGCCCTGTATGAACCGAATGCCTACATGGATCGGGTCTACAGCTACTACCTGAAGATGGGCGCCCCCCGCTGGAAGGCTGCCCCCAAAGCACCGTCCTTGGTGGACATCCGCGCGCTGGCGATCGTCGTGTGGCGACAGGGGATCAAACGCAACACCCGCGGCCGCTTCTGGCGCTACATGATCGGTATGGCCCGCAACAACCCGGCCCTGCTGGAGCAGTTCCTGGTGATGTTGGCCCACAACGAGCACTTCATCGAATACCGCGGCATCGTGCAGCGGGAAATCCGCGAACAGCTGGAATCCCTGCCGCCGGAGGAGCCCACGATGCAGAAGGAATTGCAGCCTGTTTAAAGCTCAGTCCTGCTCATAGATCGATCCGTCCCGCAGGCACTGTTCCGCCTTCTGCAACTCCCGCCCTAGATACAGGGCATGGTCCAAGCGGCTCACTGGGTGGGGCCCATCGCCTTCGGTGAGCTGAATGCCCACTTGCTTGGCACTGCTACCGCGGTAGATCGCTGATGGCCGCCGAGGACCGTTGCCGCCCTTGCAGCTCAGCACCTCTCCTGTCTCTGAATCCCGCGCCAGACCTTTGTCATCGATGGTGTTGCCGTAGTGCTCCAGCACCAGTTCACCGGCATCGGCATCCACCTTGATCAGGAAATAGCCACTGGGATCAAGGGCGATGAAGCGCTGGGACAGGCGCGCATCCTGGGCATCAATCGCTGCCGCCAGCGAAGCCGGCGCTTCTGGGGTTTTGACCATGCCTTCAACCTACAAAGCCAGGGTCGGCTGATCCGCTTTAAACGGCAGTTCCGCATTGATCGCCTCGATCTCCTCCTCCATCAGGGCATTCACCTTGGGCAACCAGGCCCGGATCAAGCCATCCATGCGGGGGTGGTACCAGCGGTGCAGGCTGGCGTGGGGCCGGGCCACAAAGCCGCGGCGACGCTTGTGACTGCCCCCAGCTCCGGGGTCAAAGCTGTCGATCCCCTGCTGCAGGGCCCATTCGATCGGCGCGTAGTAGCAGACCTCGAAGTGGAGGCAGTCGATCTCCTCCTCGCTGCCCCAGTAGCGACCCCACAACTGGTTGCCGTCCTGTACACACATCGACATCGCCACCGGATCGCGGGGGTCACCGCGATGGGCGGAGAACAGCACCACCTGATCCCGGTGCAGATCAGCCAGGGCTTCAAAAAATCCTTCTTCCAGGTACTTGCTGCCCCAGGGCCCCCAGCGGGCGCAGTGCTGCTCATAAAAGCGGTGCATTCTCTGCAGCAGCGCCAGATCCAGCTGCTCCCCCGTGAGTGGCGTCACCATGAGCCCGGCCTGGGCGACCGCCTTGCGCTCCCGCTTGATGTTGCGGCGTTGGTTGGCGTTGAAGCCCTGCAGGTAATCCTCAAACCTGCGGTCGTCCCCTCGGCTCCACAGGCTCTGCTGGTTCAACCAAGCGGCACAACCAGCCGCCTCCGCCAACGGACGCCATTGGGGATCCACGTAGAGGAAATTGCAGCTGAGGATGTTGTTCTGCTCGCAGAACAGATCAATGATCCGCAGCATTTCGGCGGTGAGGGCTGCTTCGTCTTCCCCGGCACGGATGTGGAAGCGGTAGCCCAGCACCGGGCTCACCGGACTCATGCCCAGCAGCTTCGGGTAATAACGCAGGCCCAGATCACCCGCCAAGCGGGCAAAGGTCTGGTCGAACACAAACTCGCCGTAGCTGTGCCCCTTCAGGTACAGCGGTGCCACAGCGATCGGGGTGTCATCCCGCCAGATGCCCAGATGCAATGGCTGCCAACCCTGCTCCGGAATGATGCTTCCGGAGCGTTCCAGTGCCTCCAGCCAGCTCCAGCGGTAAAAGGGGATGGCGTCATCGCCCACCAGAGCGCGCCAGTGCTGCTCTGGAATCTCAGCGATGGAGCGGTGCCAGCGGGCCGTGAGTGACGACATTGGTTGTGCGCCGCAGGGCAATACGGCAGACCTTAACCAGGGCCGTTGAACGGCGGATCATGCCAGGGGATCAGCTGCGAGGAAGATGACCGCCTGATCAAAGTCGATCTGAAGATCCTCAGCAGCAACCCCTCTCACCACGGCTTTCACATCGTCGTTTTTGACGATCCAGGCGTTCTTGCCCCGCTGCTCGATCCGCGTGGATGCGCAGCCACAAAAGGTGATCGTGTCACCGGCTTCAAAATCCATGATCGTCATATGCCCCTTGCCGCCATTGAGGGTTTCGAAGGTATCGGCGCCATCCCCGCCAAAGACCTTGTATCTGCCTTCCTCCGTGCGGATCAGATCGTCGCCACCAAAGCCGTAAATCCGCTTCTTTTTCTTCGTTCCTGTGAGCTCATCAGGGCCATCCGTACCGCGCAGCTTTCTTTTCTTGCCCAAGAGTCCGTCATGGAGGCTTGGCCCAAGTTAGGGATGAAGTGCGGAGTTCCACTCCCTCAACTGAGGGATCTTCAGCGCAGTCGCTGGTAGCGCAGCAGCCACTCCCCATCCCCTAAGGGCTCTGGCTCCATTGCTCTCCAGGAACCCGCAGCCGTCACGGCTGCAGGCAGGGATGCGAGCCCAAACGGCAGCCAGGTTTTGGCACCCCCTAACAAGCGAGGCACCAGGGTGAGTTGCAGTTCATCGACGGCGTCGTGCTGCAGCAGGTCGCCTGTCAGGCCTGCTCCCCCCAGCAGCACCAACCGCTCAATCCCCAGCGTCGCCATCCCCTCAAGCTGGTCACTCCAGCTCTGCGTCAGCGGAATCCAGCGATCAAATCCCTCGCAAGGAGGTTTCGGAGCCAGCAGCCAGCGTTGCAGGGGCTGTTCAAAAAACCGCCATTGCTGGGGGAACTCGGATTGATGGCTCACCACAACAGCAGCCGGCTGCTCGGCTCTCCCCTCGCTTCGGCGTTGCTCAATCAGCTGAGGGTTGCGAATCAGACAGGTGCACTGATGGGCCCGCAGGGTTCCGGCGCCGATCAGACAGGCATCCGCCCAAACCAGGGCCTGCTCCAGAGCACGACGGTCACCCTCTCCTCCCAGCTGGGCCGCACCTCCCCCGGGGGGGGCCAAGCGGCCATCGAGGCTGACGGCCAACACCAGCCGCACAACCGGCCGTGAAGGAGTGGGTCGTTGAGGATTCAAGCCGTCAATCAGACGGCAGCCACGGCATCGAGAGCGGCCGGAGACATTTCCAGTTGCGGTGCTTCGGCGTAAACCTCGGCCGCATT
>CAJWIC010000124.1 GCA_913040905.1 uncultured Synechococcus sp.
TCGCGTAGCGACGGGCCAGGTCGACAAAGATGTCGCTCATCACGCGCCAGAACAGGCCGAGGCAGTAGATCGTGGTGAGCGATCGGATCGATTCCGGAGCAAAGCCGGGATACAGACGATTGGTGAGGGCCAGCAAGGGGTCCCGCGCAGCCTTGCGTTCAATGATGCGCTGGCAGGCGTCTGCAAACTCCGGCGTGTCGAGGTAAGCATCAAGACCCCCGGTCCCGTGCCAGAACATCGCTTTCTGGCAGTACTCGGCGTACTCGAAATTGATCCGGTCCCCCAGCAGGTGCTGCCACAGCCGCTTCAGGTTGAAGCCCTCATGGAAAAAGCGGAACACCGGGAAGGGATTGAGCAGTTGCGTCTCCCCCTGGTCAACAAGGTTTTTGCTGTAGGCATCCAGAACGATGCCGTAACTCTCCAGCACATTCACCACCTGGAGCAGGTGGTCCGGCGTGTCCTTGAGCAGGGGGGTGTCGCTGAGCAGGCGACGAATCAATTCCTCCTGATCCGGTAGCAGGGGAGGAGCCACAGCCGTGGGCTTCAAGGTGGTGGTCATGAAAGTCCTCCGCTGATCTGACTCAAGCCTGTGGTGGCCGCTTCACTGAGGTTCGACAGCAGTTCCGGCACCAATCCGAGGGCGAGAACGCCAAGGCTGAGAGCAATGGCCGGCACCTGTTCCCGCAAGGCAACACGGTCGAGAATACGGGGATTGACCACCTCGCCGGGGGCGATGGCGAGACGTCCGAAGAAGGCCCGATTCACCAGCAACAGGAAATACACCGCCGTGAGACCGGAGCCCACCATCGACAGCAACGTGGCGACCGGGAACGGTTGAAGGCTGCCGCGGAAGATCAGAAATTCGGAGATGAAGCCCGCCATACCAGGAATACCGGCGCTGGCCATCACCCCGATGATCATCAGAGAGCCGGTCAGCGGCAGTCCCCGCTGAGGGTTGAGCAAACCGCGCAGCACATTGAGATCGCGGGTGCCGGTCCGGGCATACACCACACCAACCAGCAGGAAGAGCACCCCGGAGATCAAGCCGTGGCTGACCATCTGGAAGAGAGCACCCATCAGGCCAAGCGGGGTGGCGGCGGCCGCCGCCAACAGCACGTAGCCCATGTGGCCGACGGAGCTGTAGGCCACCATCCGTTTCATGTCGGTTTGGGCGATGGCGGCCAGGGAGCCATAGAGCACGGAGATCGCCGCCCAGCCCGCCAGCCAGGGGGAAGCCAGTTGCCAGGCCTCCGGAAACAGTCCCAGGCAGAACCGCAACAACCCATAGGTGCCCAGCTTGAGCAACACCCCCGCCAGCAGCACCGACACCGGTGTGGAGGCCTCGGTGTGAGCATCGGGAAGCCAGGTATGGAAAGGGAACAAAGGAATCTTGATGCCGAAGCCGATCAGCAGCGCGCCCATCAGCACCAGCTGAGCCGTCATCCCCAGCTCACCGGCCATGATCGGCTGGAGGCTGAAATCCATCGAGCCGCTGACGAATGCCAGCCCCAGGAACGCCGCCAGGATCAACACGCCCGACACTGCCGTGACGATCAGAAATTTGGTGGCGGCATAGGCCCGGTTGGCACCACCCCACACCGCGATCAACAGCCACAACGGAATCAGTTCGAGCTCGTAGAAAAGGAAAAACAACAGCAGGTTCTGGGCCAGGAAGGCGCCATTGACGGCACCACTGATCACCAGCAGCAAAGCGAAGTAAATCCGGGGACGGTTCTCAATCGAACGCGACGCGATGGCGGCCACGAGGCAGAGCACACCGTTCATCAGCACCAGAGGCAGGGACAACCCATCCACCGCCAGGGCGTAATCAAGACCGATCGCATGAACCCAGCGGGCCTGCTCGATCAATTGCAGACCGGCGTCGGCTGGATCGAAGGGAAGCAGCAGAGCGAAGCTGGCCAGGCATTGAACGGCCAGCAGCACGATCGTGAGCTCACGCAGCCGCGCACTGGTGGGAGACCCCGGCCAGAGAATCAGGGCCAGCGCCCCCAGCAGAGGAATCAGAAGCAGCAGGGAAAGCAACATCTCAGGGCGATCAGGTAAGGAACCAGCTCACCGTGGTGAGAAAGAGAACAATGGCCACAAGCACTGTGAGCACGTAGGACTGGCTCTGTCCGCTGACACTGAGCTTCAACCCTTCGGCGCTCTGCAGCGACAGCCGAGCCACGCCATTGAGCAGACCATCCACGACGGTTCGGTCGAACCAGAAGGCAAGACGCGACACGCTGGCCACCACATTGACGATGGTGACGCGGTAGAAATTCTCGGTGTAGAAGTCGTAGGCCAACAGGTCCTGGAACCAGCGCAGCCAGGGGTTGAGCGAACGCGACCAGGCCTTGCTCAACGGCAACAGAGCACCGGCAACCAGGCCAATCAGGCCGCTGCCGACCACAAGACCCGCAGCCCAGAGCGGAAAGGCCAGAAGACCATCGAGGGATTCGAGCCGCACCAGCAGCAGCGGCGTCAGCAACACCACCACCGAGAGGGCCACCATCGGCAGGGCCATCTGCCAGTTCACCTCAGCGGAACGCCGCGATTTGATCAGCGGATTGCCGAGGAACACGTGCCGGAACACCCGCACCAGCCCCAGGGCCGTAAGGGCATTGGTCAACAGGAAGACCCCCATGAAGGGAATCGAACGCACGCTCAGCAGCTCAATCGACTGGGCCAGGGCCAGGAATCCCCCCAGGGGCAGGAAACCCACCAGACCAGCTCCACCCACGACGAAAGCGGTGGTGGTCGCGGGCATCCGACTGCCCAGACCACCCAGCTCGGTGATGTCCTGACAGTTGGTGGAGGCGATCACGCCACCGATGCTCATCGACAGCAACGCCTTCGACACGGCATGGGAGAACAGCAGAAGCAGCGCCAGCACGGGAATCTGCAGCGCAATGGCAATGAACACCAGGCCCAGATGAGCCGTGGTTGTGTACGACTGCGTGCGTTTGATGTCCACCTGGGCGATGGCCACCAAGGAGCCGCCGATGGCACTGATGCTGCCAATCAGCAGCAACACCCCTTCAGCAATGGGAGAGAGCTGCAGGATCGGCATCACCTTGAGCAGGACAATCGCCCCGCAGGTGACGACGACGGAGTTGCGCAGAATGGAAGCTGGATTGGGGCCCTCCATCGCCTCATCCAGCCAGAGGTGCATCGGGAACTGGGCACACTTGCCCGTTGGTCCCGCAATCAACCCGAGGCCCAGCAGGGTCGCAGCCAGCGGAGACATGGCAGCCTGTGATGCCCAGGCGTAAAGGTCGTTGAACCCCATCGCACCGGAGTAGCTGCAGAGGGCCACCACACCCATCAGCAGCAGCACGTCACCGACGCGCTTGGTGAGGAAAGCATCCCGAGCCGCGGTCACCACCAGGGGCTGGGCATACCAGAAACCCACTAATAGATATGTGGAGAGGGTGAGCATCTCCAGCAGGAAATAGCTCTGGAACAGCGAATCGCTGAGCACCACGCCGCTCATGGCCCCCTCAAAGAAACCAAGCAGGGCAAAGAAGCGGGCCAGAGCCCACTCCTTGTCCATGTAGCCCAGGGAATAAACCTGGGAGAACAGGCTGAGGCCCGTGATCAGCTCCAGGGCCACCAGGTTGGTCAGTGAAAGGCTGAAACTGATGTCCAGCTCCAGATCGGCAACGTTGAGCCAGGGAAAGGACAGATCGACTGGACCCGACTGATAGACCTGCTGGAGGATGAGGCTGCCGTGGCCGAAGGCCAGCAGAGTCAGAAGGATGTTGAGATAAGCCGCCGGGCGATGGGCATCACGACGGAACAGACCTGAAGCCCAGGGCAGCGACACCAGCATCCCGGCGAATCCGTAGAGCGGAATCAGCCAGGCGGTCTGGATGGGAAGCGAGAGCTCCTGGGTCAAAACGGCGAGCGGGATCGGGATCGGGCTGGTCGTTGGATGGCCGGCGAATCTAGGCAGGGCACCTGGTTTTGGACGCTCTTTGTGAACGGCTGTAGTACTGGTGGTGTGGTATCAGAGGCGACGTGTGACGCCGCTCACCAGCAGGGCAGGTTCAACTTCCTGGTGGGGACGGGCAATGATGTGTGCAGCCACAAGACCATCGCCAACGCGCTCACAGGCGTCGGCACCGGCTCGAACGGCGGCGTTCACAGCGCCGGTTTCACCGCGCACCATGACGGTGACGTAACCGCCACCGACGTATTCCCGACAGATCAGACTGACTTCCGCAGCCTTGGTCATCGCATCAGCCGCCTCGATGGCAGGCACCATGCCGCGGGTTTCGATCATGCCGAGGGCGATGCCCTGAACCGGGCTGGCCGACGATGCCGCATTGGCCACTGGCTTGGAAACGCTGCCGCTGCCAGCTGAACCCGACGCCGCATTCTTTCTGGTGGTCGTGGAGCTCCGACGGGTCGTGCTGGGGGCAGGGGTCGGGGCGGGCGTCGAGTCGGTGGGAGCAGAGGTGGCCACGGGCTTCACATCAACGGTCTTGTTGGCAGCAGCACTGCTGCGGGTGGTGCGACGACGGGGCGTGGGGGACGGGGTGGCCATGGGAAAAGGGAAGTGGAAGCGGAACGGAAACGGCGGAGGGGGGGAAGCTCCCTATCCGTCCGGATTCCAGAAATCG
>CAJWIC010000125.1 GCA_913040905.1 uncultured Synechococcus sp.
CGATCACGTCGTGGCGCACTTCGGCTTCAATCTCGAGGATGCGCTCCACCTCGAAACTGGCCTTGGCCTTGACTGTGTCCAGGGCTTCCTGGGGGACGCGGCCCAGCCGGCAGTTGGCTTCGGTGGCGGCTATCTCAACATCCAGCCAGCTTTGGAATTTGGCCTGTTCGCTCCAGACAGCCCCCATTTCGGGCAGGGTGTAGCGCTCGATCACCGGCTCGCTCGGTTGAACAACCCAACAAATCTATGAGGTGACCCGGTCGCAAAAAAAAACCCCTAGGAAAAGGGGTTTGATGAAATTGGGAAAACCAACCGCAATGAGCTAGTAGATCTCAGTCCAGCTTGATGTAATTGGGCATGTCGTCACCCTTCTTGTAGGTGTCGTCTCCGATTATCAATTTGTCTTTACCGCCGAAGTTTGTAATTTCAAGAGTACCTTTCTTGATTTTGTTCGCTTCGATAACAACTACGTCTTTTCCGCCTTTGCCTAGGTCAATAGTAGTTGTGCCTTTGAATTTGACGTTACTTCCAAAGGTGATGGAGTCATTACCTTTGCCAAGATCAATGGTGCCCTTCTTGACGGTGGTCGATCCGGCAAAGCTGACGGAATCCGCAGCCTTTTTGGATGCACTGAAATCGACAGTGAGCTTCTTGGCGACCGTGTCGGTGACGTTGACAGTCACAGCAACACCCTTCTTGGTGCTCCCGGTAATGGTGCTCTTCGACAGCTGCGAGCCTGAAATGTCTGTGGTGCCTGCCGTTGCCTTAATTTCAAGGCCAGAAACTGGATTTGAAAGAACAACATCGCTGCTGCCGTCAGAGCCTGTGGTTACAGCCACATCGCTCGACGACACGCCTGTAGGCAGTACGACGTCGACTGAATCAGTACCGAGAGTTGCCATGGAAGAGGCCTAAGAACACGGTTAGACCGTAGAATTCTACTTGTTTTCCGGTTTGCGGCTAAAAAAAGATCCAGCTCGTCTCATCGAGTAGGGCTGCCTTCTGATTTAGAAGCTGTGAGATGTCAGATCTGTTAAGGCAGCAGGCCATTCACCAGGCGCGGCAGGTTGTGTCAGCGGATCCTGAACAACCCCTGTTTTTGGTGGAGCTGGCCAACCGCCTTCGGCTGAACGATCAGGTTGCTGAGGCCTTGAGCTGGGCCCGCTGGACCGTGCGCGCTGAGCTGTGGCCTGAACACGAGGTGGATTCCCGCGCCTGGACGCTGCTTGGGCATCTCTGTCTCGATGTGGGCTGGTTTGAACAGGCTGACTTGGCTTACGGGCGCGCATGCCGGCAGCACAGCCAGGCCCGTGCTCTTTTGGGGCAGGGGGATTGGCTGAACGCCTGGGCGTTGGCCGAGCGGCGTTGGACGGAGAACTCCATGGCTACCGAGAGTCCGCCACTGCCCCATTTCCAGGGCTGGCCCGAAGCCACTGCGTTGACCCTTTGGGATGAACAGGGGTTTGGCGACAGCCTCCAGGCGCTGCGTTGGCTGCCAGGGGTGTGCAGGCCTGGTCTGCACTTGACCCTGGCGGTGCGCCCTCCTCTGCAGCGGTTGTTGCAGCAGGGGCTGGCCTGGTTGGAGGGTGATCTCAACGTCTGCGTGCGTGATGACCGCGATTGGACGGGGATGTGCCATGGGTCCTTGCTCAGCCTGCCGTCGCTGCTTCAGGCCAAGACCTGGTGGACTCCCGAGGTCTTGCGATTGCCGCAGCGCCCGCGTGCATCCGGGCGCCCCCGGGTGGCTCTGGTCTGGGAGTCGGGCCGCTATCTCGAGGATCCCTCGTTGGCTTTGGAATTCCGCCGTAAAAGCATCCCTGAGCCGCAGCGTCAGGAGCTCTGTGCTGCCCTTCAGAGCCGCGGCTTGGAGCTGGTGATGCTGCAACCAGGCTTTGATCTGGCCTCCGACGCCGATTTCCTTGATCAGGCCTTGCTGATGCAGGAATGTGATTTGCTCCTGTCGGTGGACACCGCTGCTGCTCATCTCGGTGGGGTGATTGGCCATCCCACTTGGCTGTTATTGCCTTGGGCCGCCGCTTCCCGCTGGCAACGTTCATCACCAACAACACCGCTTTATCCCTCGATGCGGCTGTTTCGGCAGCCGCGCCATGGAGATTGGTCGGGGTTGATGGCTCAGCTGCTAGCGGCGTTAGATCACTGGCGCGATTCTCAGCCGGTTTGATTCAGCTGCTGAAAGAGTTGCTCAAAGCTCGCAAGGCTCTTGGGTAAGGAAAAGCGTTGTTCGATGGTGTGGAGGGCAGCTGTCCCGATCTGGGCCCGCCGAGCTGGATGGTTCAACAGCTCAATCACGGCTTGCGCAAGGGCGTGATGGTCGTTGAAGCGAACCAGCAGGCCGTTGTGTCCATCTATCAGCTCACGGGCGATCGGGCTGCCATGGTTGCTGACCAATGCAGCGCCGCAGGCCATCGCCTCCAGCACGCTCCAGGACAGGGTGTAGGGGTAACTGAGGGCGAGATGACAGGCGCTGACCTGAAGCAGCCGCACCATGCTCGGGTGATCCAATGTCCCCAGCCAATGGATGCGCTGGTGGTCGACTTCCTGCGGCAACGTTCTCAAGGCGGCGCTTAGGTGGTCCTCGCCAGCGGGGGGCACTTCCATGCCGTAGCCCTGGCCTCGATCACCCACTAGCAGCAGTTGCGCGTCCGGAACGGCGGCAGCAATGGCGGGCCAGGCCAGCAGCGCTTGGCGCAGGCCACGCAGCGGTTCCAGGTTTCGGGAGACCAAGGTGACCAGGGGCTGACCAGCCGCAAACATGTGGCTGTTCCAGCTCAGCTCGGCGGAGGGGGCAGCTCCGTATTTGCTCTGCTCCAAGCCCTCTGGCAACACCGTGAGTTGATCCCGCCAGGGCAGCGGGAAGCTCTGACGTTGGGCTTCGCAGGCCACGATCGCAGCATCGCTTTCATCGATGGCCTTTGCCGCCAGTTGGTTTTCTTGCTCGAACCAGCTCTCTTCGGCGCTTTGGCCTGTGAGCTGTTGATCGACGCCAAAGCCCAGAGCTTCAGCATGCCCCCACAACTCGGGGAACACCACCAGAGGGGTTGTTGGAAACACCTCACGCAGCTGCTGTGCTTCCCCCCAGGCGGTATGCACCATAACGAGATCGGGGTCCAATCCTTTTTGTTGCAGCTGGCGGCAGGCTTCGGCTACGGCCTGGCCCCGCTCCTCGACCGACGGCTCCTCGATGCCATCCAGCCTGTAGCGCACATAAGTGAGACCGTCCCAGCGCGCGCAATCGTCGGGAGCTGAGGCTGAGCCCAGACCGGTGATTTGATGCCCCCGGGTCAACCAGGCAGGAGCCAGGTCGCGGAATTGACCAGGAAAGTTCTGATGAATCAGCAGCAGATGCATGGGAGCGTGCGTCGGGCTGCGATAGGTGCCGATAACCTTCCGGCACGTCATTCAATCCATCATGGGGTTGCGTCGCTGGCTGCTGCAGACACTTGCGCCGCCAAGCCAAGTGTCTGCCCCCGCTTTGGATCTGCTGTCGGGTCCGACAGGACACGTGGAGCTGCCCGCTTTGGCGGGGATTGATCGCGGTGGTGCTTCGCGTCCTTGGTCCGTGGCACGCCTGGAGGCGATCCTGCGCGAAGCCGCGGTAAACCCCACGTCCGCCACGTTGCAGGCGGCCCGGCAAGCCCGGCACTGTCTTTCGGTGTTCTGGTTGTCGGCCCCCTCGGATCAGCTGGAGCTGCTCTATTGCAGCGCGATCGGAGCCCTGCAGCGGCTGCAGCTGGAGGGGCCCCTGGTTCATCAGGAGCTGGCGCGTGACGAAAAGGCCTGGTGCGATCAGCTCCAGCAGCAGCTGGACGACCCCAAGCAAAAGCCGCGGCATTGCAATCTGCTCCTGGCATTGATGCCCTACACCCGGCCGCGGCAGCGGTGCGTGTCCTCTCCGCTTGATGTTCTTCCGGATTGGTTGCTGCCGGATTACGCCGCCCATTGCGAGCCGGATCTGCCGTTGCAAGAGCCGGTGGCCTTGCTGGAAGCCGCCAGTGAGAGCCCCACGGACTCCATCGCGAGCTTGCAACCGCTGGCCAGCCGACGTGGGGAGGAGGCGATGGCCCTATTCCGTGATCAAGCGGCTCTCAGCCGGATGACCAGCTTGGTTAACCGCTATAGCTTGGACGCTGAGGATAAGGAGGTTCTGGAGGAACTCAGCGGTCTCCGTTGCATCGTGGCCCAGCTCTGGTTGGACATCGAACCAACCCAAGCCCAGGGCTTGTACGACACGCCCGTCGGTCTGGTGACCCGCAGTTTGATTACGGCCAATTTCGGGCAGGAGTTGGTGGACGATCAGGACCAGCGAATCCGTGCTGCCTTCTCAGCACCCGAATCCCCGGAATCGCTGATCGCGATGTTGTTGTTCTATCCCGCTGGCGCCGTCACTGTGAAAGACACCGCGTCGTTGCCCACCTGGCTGGCGCAGGAGTTAGAGACGCTCCAATAAGTGCAGCGGCAGCGGTTCGGGGGGCTGCCCAGCAAGCAATTGGTTCACC
>CAJWIC010000126.1 GCA_913040905.1 uncultured Synechococcus sp.
GGCCTGGGCTGCAGTCCTGAGATCAGCAACGGAACAACCGCTGGCGCGGCTGAGCCGCTGAAGCGCATCAGCCTCCGGCTTGACCGTGCAACGGCCATCCGGCCGACGGACCTGCTTGGCCTCCAACAGGCCCCAGGGGGTGGCGAGCGTTCCAGCACGACGGGGCAGCAGCCAGCGCCCCTGTTGCCGCTCCCGCAAGCCGATGCTGGGACCGACTTCAAACCAGATCCGCCGAAGCTGCGGGGCCTGCTCGGTCGACACCAGCACTGTGACAGCGACCCCAGCGCGGCCCTTCTTCATCAGCAGGGATTGAGTGGCGACATCCAGGGCACCGCCCTGACGCAATCGACCCACCAGCTCGGCGATGTCTTCCGCAGAAACATCATCGATCCAGGCCTCCTGCACCACCAGCGGCTGCCAACGCGGCCCCGGATCCTCTGCGTCCATCTCCCCCTGGTTCAGGCAGAGGCGCACCAGGTTGGGTCGATCCAGGCGGCGGTGCCCAAGGCCGATGCCGATGGCAGACGGTGTGAACAGAGGTGGTGCCGCGAAGCGGTCGACCAGAACGGACACCAGCGCCAGACCGGTGGGTGTGGTGAGCTCTCCCTGCGGCAGGGAAGGGTCATGCCGCAACGGCACTTGATGGACCCGGGCCAACTCAAGCACCGCCGGCACCGGCACCGGCAGCAGACCGTGGGCGGTGCTGACGCTGCCGCGGCCCGCCGGCGGCGGATCGCAGCTGATCTGCCGCGGAGCCAGGTGATGGATGGCTGCACAGACCCCCACCACATCCACCAGGGCGTCGATAGCCCCCACTTCGTGAAAGTGGACCGATTCAGGGGTTTGGCCATGGACCGTGGCCTCCGCCTCGGCCAGAGCTGTGAACACCGCCATCACCGTCTGCTGCAGCCGGGGCTCCAGAGGAGCGTTCTGGAGTTGCGAGCGGATCTCAGCCCAGTGGCGATGGGGCGGATCGGACTCCAGACCCACAACACTGAGGCGACGCCCCCGCAGACCACCACTGCGGGTCTCCTCCAGATCCAAGCGCACCCGATCCTTCAACCCCAGCTGTGCCAAGGGGGTCTCGATCACATCCATCGGAACCCCAAGATCAAGGAGTCCCGCCAACAACATGTCGCCCGCCAGTCCAGTCGGGCAGTCGATATGCAACGAACCAGCGGACTCAGCCGGGGTCATCGCCCCAGCCGGGGGGCGGTGCTCAACAGCTGGTCCGCTCTCTGGCTGAGGTCAGCCTGATCACGGCGCAACACCTGCTCGATTTCGCGGCGGGCACGGCGCTGTTCCCTCTGAGCTGTGGCGACATCGTGGCCCGAAAGCCCCCAGAGCCGCCCCAGCAGAGCTTTGTCATCGGCACCACCACGGGCTTTGCCATAGACGATGGTTTCCGCTGCAATCCCCGCCTGCAGCACACGACTCCAGCGGCGCAGATCCTCCAGGGGCATGCGGACACGGTCCGGCACGGGAAACTCCGTGGCTCCATTGCTGCGCAGACCCGCCTGCAGACAGGCCACGGTGCCCACCAGAACCCGTTGCACCGGCAGTTGCTCCTGCTCGGCGATCAGCAGATGACCCGCCTCATGAACAGCGATCCGCCGCAGACGGCCCTCACCGCCCGGCAAGGCCTCCGCCAACACATGTCCCCCCATGCCCTGCCAGCTGGCGGCATCGACGCTGAGCAGAACCAGCGTCCCGCCGACAGCGACCACGATCCAGGCTGGCGACAGGCCCAACACGGGGCCGAAGGCTCCTAGCCCTGTGATGGCGGCCACCGCCAGACCCGCCCGCAGCGCTCCGGTTGAGCCCTCGCCTGGGTCGGCCATCAGCCGCGACTGCGGGCAGGGGCACGGCCCCGTGAACCGCGGGACTTACCGCCCCGGGTTGGCATCGGAGCGATCACGTCATGGGATTCGAGATGAAGCTGCTGACCCTGCCGGCGCACATCCAGGCTGACGAAATGCCGCAGATGCTCCAGTGGCAACTCGCCTTTGAGCTGCACCTTGAAGGGCAGTGGCCGGCTGCCATCGGCCCGGGGCTGCTGGCGTACCTTCACCACGAGCTCACCGGTTTCAGGCTTGGTGAAGATCAACTCACCGCGGATGGAAAAGTAATCGTCCCCCTCCGGCAGGGAATCCACTAGATCCGGTTGATCCGGGGACAACGTGCTCGGCTCCCAGATGCCAGCGATCTGAAGATGCAGCTGTTCGTTGTCGCGGCAGCGGGGATACACCACCCAGAGGTGGGGCTGATCCATCGCCAGATGGCGACGCATCAGGGTGAGCATGCGACCGAGCACCACTGTCTCAACCTCACCGCCATCGGCGCCGACCAAGGTGCCACGGGTGAGCTGGTCCTCGTCGCTGGGTTTGTACAGACCACGAACCACCCCGATGGCCCGGTACTGCAGCGGTTCGGTGACCGGGGGAATGGGGTGGTCGCGCATTGAGACGGTGCTCGTCAAATCAAAAGCCCTCGTGAGGACTGTAGCCAGCCCCCGTGGCGCACCTCAAAATGACCGCAAATACAGGCCATCCATGCAGCGGGCCCGTCGACGTGTGGTGTGGGCCCTGCTCATCGGAGCTGCTGTGGCGAGCGGCTGGGTCGCTGCAGGCGGCCTGGCTCTGCAAACCTCAAGCAGCGGCAGCCGCACGGTGGTGGACGACGAGGTGAGCCAGCTGCTGCAGGCCATGCGGCGGCGAGACCTCGATGCGGAGGAACAGCAGCGGTTGCTGGAGCGACTCCTGCTCCTGGAACGGCTCGACGACGCGAAGCTGGTGTTGCAGCAATGGCTGAACCAACGACCCCATTCACTGCCTCTGGGGCTCCTAATGGCAGACCTGCAACGCCAGTCGGGCGCCCTCGAAGCAGCCCGTCAGAACCTGGAGCAACTGCTTCGGCTTCATCCTCTGAATCCGGAGTTGCTGGAGTTGATGGTTCTGGTGGACCTGCAGGATGGACAAGGCCATGAGGCGCTCCAGCGGCTGACAACTCACTTCGCCGCACGACCGGAAGGACAGCGCCTGGAACTCGGACTTCTGCTGGCCGATCTGCAACGTCAGCTCGACCGATCCAAGGCAGCAGCCGATCTCTATCAGCAACTCGCGAAGGAATCAGCGGAAGAGGTTCGACCCGTCATCGCCCTGGCGATGTTGCACAAGGACCAGGGTGATGCAGCCGAAGTCGAACGTTGGCTCGAGCAGGCTCGGCAGCGCAGAGGAAACAAGGGCCGACCGGACCCCCTGATCGATGATCTGGCCTATCGATGGGGACTGGGGGCGGCCCGCGTCAGGGCCGAGCAGCCGCGTCCTGAGATTCCTGCTGCAACTCCTTGAGGGCCGCATCAATGGCATCCGCTGGCGGCGTGGCATCGTTCATCGCTCCGGCCCGCTGAATGCGGTTGATCAGATCCATCGGATTGGCGGCATCAAGAATCGTTCCCGAGTCCCCACCAGGACCGGTGCTGAAAATCTCCCGTTCCTCTCGGTTCTGATAGGCACCGTCAACCTGTGCAGCGACCGGAGCGGCCAGCAACACCAGTGGGATCAGGAGCTGGGCCGCGGAGCGGGGCTGCATCGTGAATTGGTCACTGGAGTGATGCTAAGCGTCCTTCAGAGAAGGAAGAACAACCGTGCGCATCGCCACCTGGAACGTCAATTCCGTGCGCACCCGCCTGGATCAGGTGCTGGTCTGGCTTGAGCAGTACCAGCCGGATCTGCTCTGCCTGCAGGAGACCAAGGTTGACGATCCGCTGTTCCCGACCCAAGCCTTCGAGGCCGCGGGATGGCAGGTGAACATCCATGGCCAGAAGTCGTACAACGGTGTAGCGCTGATCAGCCGCGTCCCCCTTGAGGATGTCCGCTGCGGCTTCATCGCCGAGCTCCCCAATGATGCTGAAGCGGCCAGTCTGGGGGAACAGAAACGCGTGATCAGCGCTCTGCTGGATGGCGTGCGGGTGCTGAATCTCTACGTCCCCAACGGGTCAAGCCTGTCCTCAGAGAAATACCCCTACAAGCTGGCCTGGCTTGGATGCCTGAAGCGCTACCTCGACGCCCAGGCCGAGCGAGGGGAGCCGCTTTGCATGGTGGGGGACTTCAACATCGCGCTTGAGGCCAGGGACATCCACGACCCCGATCGCCTCGATGGGTCGGTCATGGCAAGCGATGCGGAGCGGTCTGCCCTGCGCGAAGCCCTGGGGAACCGTCTCCAGGACGCCTTCCGGATGTTTGAGCCCGATGCCGGTCACTGGAGTTGGTGGGACTACCGCACCGGTGCCTGGGACCGGGATCGGGGTTGGCGCATCGATCACATCTATCTCTGCGACGAGCTGATGGGCCTCGCCCGCAGCTGCACCATCCACAAACAGGTGCGTGGCAACCCACAGCCCAGCGATCACGCTCCGGTGAGCGTTGATCTGGACTGGCCTCCCGCGGAGGACGAACAGGAGGAGGATCTGCTGTTCTGAGCGCCCTC
>CAJWIC010000127.1 GCA_913040905.1 uncultured Synechococcus sp.
CTGCCAAACCGATCCATCGGATCTCGGCCAGCACAGCATCTGCTGCGTGATGACGGAGCAGTTCCTGACTTACAGCAAGGCTCAAGGCAATGACCTGATGACACCCATGCCCGCCTTCCAATTCCCGGGTTTGAAACCAGGGGATCACTGGTGTGTCTGTGCGCCGCGATGGAAGCAGGCCTATGAGGATGGCGTCGCACCATTGGTGCGCTTGGAGGCAACGGAAGAAACAGCCCTGAATGTGGTGAGCCTGGAGCAGCTGAAGCAGCACGCTCACCAATCGATCGACTGACCGTCCCAAGCCAGGAAAGCCCCAGACTGGGCTGGGGTCTGTTGCAGCAACACCTCCACCAACTGCCGTGCGGCCCGTTCGGTGGAAAACAGCTTGTCCGGTGCCACGAAGCTCTGGAAGGGACGTGACAGGGCTGTGTCGGTCGTGCCGGGATGCAACAGGCTCACGGTGACCAAGGGCCAGCGCCGGGCCCATTCAATGCTCAGGCAGCGCAGAAGCTGGTTCTGAGCCGCCTTGGCCGCTCGGTAGCCGTACCAGCCCCCCGTGCGGTTGTCGCCAATGCTTCCGACTCGAGCGCTGAGGCTTGCGAAATGGAAGGCTTGATCCCGCTGCAGCAGAGGTTCGATCGCTTTGGCCAGAAGGATCGGAGCCATGGCATTGATGCCGAATTGCTGCTCCAGCCCGGAGCGATCGACCTGTTGCAGACGTTTTTCGGGTTGAAGCCCAGGCCCATGCAGACGGCCGCTGCAGTTGAACACCAAACGCAGGGGCAGACCCTCAGCACGCAAGCTCGTGCACAGCTGCTCCAGATCGCTGTCGTTTTCGAGGTCCAGCTGCAGGGAGGATGCGGGGGGGCCATGACGTCCAGCCGTCAGCACCTTCAAATCCGGGCAACGCTGCTTCAGTTCTGCCGCCACAGATGATCCGATCCCGCCGGGGCCAACCACCAGGGCCAGGCCACTCCAGTTAGTCGAGGCTGCTTCGACCATGAGATCTTGCTGCGGAGTGCAGACCGTCTAGCGGAAATCAGGCATCATCGGCTGCAAGCACTGCAGAAGAGCTCTGGTGCCACATCACCGTTGCTTTTGGCCTCCTGCAGCGCTCGGTGCACTGTTGTTGATCGCTTTGATCGGCTGGCTGGCCAGGCCATTCCCCCAGAGGGGTGATCAGGCCTCACTCAGCCTGCTTGAGCTGCTCGAGACCGGGGCATTCCCTGATTCCGCAGGTCCATCCGAATCCGAAGCCATGCGGCGGGTGGAGAGCGTTGTTCCCCGGGTGCCAGCGGGTGCTGATTACGTGCCCTTGGAGATCCGCGTTGGTCTGCTCAGCCAGCGTCCTGTCACCGCCTTTAGGCCTGGGCGCGACGTGCTCTGTCGCAACCAGCAAGGCTCTGTCATTCCTGCTCAGCAGTTGGGCGACAGGATTGCATCGTTTAACCAACGGGAGATTCACTGCTCTGGCGGTTCCGTTCAGATCAACCAGCAGCGCTATCTGGGGCATGTATCGCTGCTTAAAGGCCAGCGCGACTGGCTGCCCGTGATCTCCCTTGATCTGGAAACCTATGTGGCCTCAGTGGTTGGTGCGGAAATGCCAAGCCAGTGGCACCCGGAAGCCTTGAAAGCGCAAGCCGTTGCCGCTCGCTCCTATGCGATGGCGCATCTCGCTAGGCCAGCAACGTCGGCTTATCACCTGGGCGACACCACCCGTTGGCAGGTGTTTTCGGGGGAAACCAGCACCAGCCAGGCCAGTCGATCAGCCACCTGGGAAACTCGAGGAATCATCCTGAGTTTTAGCGGTGGCATTGTGGAGAGCCTCTATGCCTCCAACGCGCAAGTTAGTGCTGAAGCCCACGGTCACCTCGGGGCCAGCATGAGTCAAATCGGCGCACAGCAGCTTGCCCGCCAGGGAATCCCCTTCAATGCCATCCTCGCCAAGTACTACGCAGGAGCCTCCCTGGCATGGTTGAAGCGCCATGACCAGTGAACTGCTCAGAAAAGCGACAGAGATCGCCGCTGCGGCGAAGGCATCCGGAGCGTTGGTTCCGCTGGACACCTCGCTCACGCATCTGATTGGTGAGCACGGCGTCAGATTCGAGCTGCGGCATCTCCTCAGCGCAACGCCAAAGCATTTGCGCGCCGCAGGCCCCAAGCCAAATCCATTTCGTCCCTGGGATCGACGTCTGGAGGTCGAGCAGATCAACGACACGCATGTCGTGATCTTGAACAAATTTCCTGTTCAGGCGGGGCACATGCTGCTGATCACCCAGGCCTGGCAACCCCAGACCGGTTGGTTGTCCGTAGAGGATTGGCGCGCTCTGGCCCAGATCGATTCGACTACGACAGGACTCTGGTTCTTCAACAGTGGTCCTGATGCCGGTGCCAGTCAGCCACACCGGCATCTGCAGTTGTTGCCCCGGAGACCAGGAGAGCCCATCTGTGCACGGCAGGAGTGGTTCCAAAGCTGTGCTGAAGGCAGGAGCGATCTGGCGAACGACCCTCTGTTGCGATGCTGTCGGGTTGTGCCGCTCCGTCCAAACCTCACTGGTGAAACGCTGCACCAGATGTACCTGGCTCTGGCTCTAGACCTTGACCTCGGGACCCCCGTGCAGTTCGCCCGGCCTCGAGGGGCTTACAACCTGTTGCTCTCGCGAGATTGGATGGCCATGGTTCGACGTCGAAGAGAAGGAATCCGCGGTTTCAGTGTCAATGCCCTCGGTTTCGCCGGTTCTTTTCTGAGCACCGAGGCATCTGATCGGGAATGGATTGAGCGGTCAGGGCCAGAGGCCCTGCTTCACGCGGTTGTTGAGGCTGTGGGTGAGTGAGAGGACCAAGCTCAAGTCTTGGCCTTTTCCAACTGGCCGATGATGAAATCCCGGTATTCCGAAGCCAGATCATGGAATCCCTGTTCGATTAAACCGGCGATCACGTCGACAGCGTCGTCTTCACATTCGGGAATCAGCATCACACCACGTTTACGGCCCAGGATCATTTCTTGAATGATCGGTTGCATTTTTCTTGGCTCACCTGACGGTTCCTCAAGGACTTCCTGGGCTGGGATAAAGCGTGCGCGGTGCTGATCATCAGAATTGATCTGCGCAATGAAGCAATACTGAATTGCGTTGATCTCGACCAGTCCTCTGAATTCAGAGAGCTCTTCTGTGGCATCAACACAGCAGAAGTTGTTGCTTTGGGATGGAGATTGGCCGTCAAAACCACGAATCCTGGTGATTGTTGCGGTGGAATCGAACGACTCTTGACCCAGACGTGTCACCAATGACTCACAGAAGACTCGCTTATCCAAGACCACGCTGTAGCAGCGAGCATTAGACCTGTTTCCACTGCGCCGCTTTGTAGCGACGGGCACAGCTTCTCAAAGGCTTCCAGTAATTCCGTGATTACACGGATGCAAGGGCATGACGCTTACTGCCAAGGCTGGAAAAGCATTTGACATGCATCCTTTGAATAGAAACTGCCTCCGGCGTCGGAACCGACAAATTCAGGACAACTTGCACCTCGTTCGTCCCATCGCGCGGCATTACGCCCAGCAAACAGGTCAGGATCACGACGATCTTCTCCAGGTGGGTTATCTCGGATTAATCAAGGCGTGCAACCGCTTCGAACCTCAACGGGGTAACTCATTTCCCAGTTTCGCCAAACCACACATTCGAGGAGCGATTCTTCACTTTCTCCGAGACAAGGTTGGGTTGATTCGCCTTCCTCGAGCCGTTGAAGAACGAGCCATAAGGATCACAAAGCACTGCGATAAGTGCATCAATGCAACGGATGCACTCGATGTACACCACTACCGTCACAAGAACCACTGGGTGGAATTCAACGACGACCAAGTCGATGAAACACCGGAGGGAATCGAGACGGTCGAGCGCTCAGAGGACTGGGGGCGCGTGAGATTGATGTTTCGCAGGATTCAACCCGAGGAGCAGAACGCCATTCGGATGGTCGTGATCGAAGGGATGAGTCTCAGGGTGACAGCACAACAGCTGGGAGTTTCGGCAATGACTGTTCAAAGGCGCGTCAAACGCGGCCTGAACAACATCGCTATGGGTCTCCGAGACGATCAGGCCGATGGTTGAGCGTCACGGTCCATCTGCTCTTGAAGCGTCTTGATCGCCGCATTGAGCGCTGAAAGCTGTCGTTCGGCACCATCGCGCCAAAAGCGCAGCATCGACAGCTTCCGCTCCTGATGCTGGCGGCGCAGGCTGGCGTGATCGGTGGTGGTGCTGCAGCAGAACGGCGGAAGCATGTCAGCAATGGCAATGCTCCGATCCTGACGGATTTTCAAGCGTGATGCGAATGCCCAATCACTTGGCTGTGGAAGAAGGTGGAACTACGGTATGGATTCACTCGATCTGCACTGTGGTGTCGACGTCACACCGAACACCACCACACCAAGTCGCATGAGTCTCGGACGAGTCCCAGCTCTAGTCTTGCTCTGCGTCGCATG
>CAJWIC010000128.1 GCA_913040905.1 uncultured Synechococcus sp.
GCTCCCTTTGCCCGCTGGTTTGAAGGTGGCACCACCAACCTCTCCTACAACTGCCTTGATCGCCACCTCGATGGTCCGCGGGCGGACAAGACAGCCTTGATCTGGGAAGGCGAACCCGGGGATGTGCGTCGGTTCACTTACCGGCAGCTCCACGCTGAAGTCTGCAAGGCCGCCAATGCACTGAAGGCGATGGGAATCGCCAAGGGCGATCTGGTGGCGCTCTATATGCCGATGGTGCCGGAAGCGGCCATCGCCATGCTTGCCTGCGCCCGCATCGGTGCACCCCATTCCGTGGTGTTCGGCGGTTTTTCGGCCGAGGCGCTGCGGGATCGCATCAATGATGGTGATGTCAAAGCGGTGATCACCGCTGATGGCGGTTTCCGCAAGGACAAGCCGGTTTCGCTGAAGCCGGCGGTGGATGCGGCGCTGGCCGATGGCGCCTGCCCCTCGGTTCACTCCGTTCTGGTGGTGCAACGCACCAAGCAGCCCGTCGACATGGTCGCTGGACGTGACCAGTGGTGGCACGACCTGGTCGATGGCCAGAGCGCCGAGCTCGCCGCCGAGCCGATGGCGAGTGAAGACCGCCTGTTCGTGCTGTACACCTCCGGTTCGACCGGCAAGCCCAAGGGCGTGGTCCACACCACCGCCGGATACAACCTCTGGGCCCACCTCACGTTTCAGTGGATCTTCGACATCCGCGATGATGATGTCTTCTGGTGCACGGCCGATGTGGGCTGGATCACCGGTCACAGCTACATCGTCTATGGCCCCCTCTCCAACGGCGCGACGACGGTGATGTACGAGGGGGCGCCGCGACCCTCCAAGCCCGGCGCCTTCTGGGAGCTGATTCAGAAGCACGGCATCTCGATTTTCTATACGGCCCCCACGGCGATCCGTGCCTTCATGAAGAGCGGTCGGGAGGTGCCCGATCAGTTCGACATGGGCAGCCTGCGCTTGCTGGGAACGGTGGGTGAGCCGATCAACCCCGAGGCCTGGATGTGGTATCGCGACGTGATCGGTGGCAACCGCTGCCCGATCGTCGACACCTGGTGGCAGACCGAAACCGGTGGCGTGATGATCAGCCCTCTTCCCGGAGCCACACCCACCAAGCCGGGGTCAGCCACCCTGCCCCTGCCGGGGATTCAGGCCGACATCATCGATGCCGAAGGCAACAGTTGCGGGCCTGATGAAGGTGGTTACCTGGCGGTGCGGGCGCCCTGGCCGGGAATGATGCGCACGGTTCACGGCAATCCCCAGCGCTTCCGCGAGAGCTACTGGGAGCACATCCGTCCTGCCGATGGCTCCTACCTGTATTTCGCCGGTGATGGTGCCCGTCGCGACGCTGATGGTTACTTCTGGGTGATGGGGCGGGTGGATGACGTGATCAACGTCTCCGGTCACCGCCTCGGCACGATGGAAATCGAGTCGGCATTGGTGAGCCATCCAGCGGTGGCGGAAGCCGCTGTGGTGGGCCGTCCCGATGACCTCAAAGGGGAGGGCATCGTGGCGTTTGTCACCCTTGAGTCGGGCCGTGAGTCATCGGATGATCTGATCCAACAGCTCAGGGCCCATGTGGGCAAGGAGATCGGTCCAATCGCGCGGCCTGATGAGATTCGCTGCAGTGATGCCCTGCCCAAAACCCGCAGCGGCAAGATCATGCGCCGGATCCTCAGGGCCCTGGCTGCTGGCCAGGACGTCACCGGCGACACCAGCACCCTGGAGGATCGTTCGGTCCTCGACCGGCTGCGGGCCTGAACTCAGGCGGACCAGCTGCAGATCACCTCGGTCAGCTGACGGATGACGTTCACCCGTTTGGGGTCATCCGCCCAGTCCCCCAGCACGCTGCGTCGCAGACCGGCACTGGCTGGCGTGAGGTGGTCACCTGGCAGCTGCAGCACTTCGGTGTTGTTCTGCGGCCGTTGTTCAAGGGCGTCAAGCAAGGTATCGCTCTGATCCAGCTGATCCCGACCGAATCGCACCACCAGGTTGCGCTCCTGCTGATAGTGACGACTGATCAGACGAAGGGTCTCTGACGGTGATGGACTGAACTCGGTTTCAACCCCCAGTCGTGGGGCGATCTCTCCCAGCAGGGGGATCGAACGGTTCGCCTGAAAATTGTTGAAACTGAGGGCTACCAGACCCCGACAGTTCCTACCGCCATCCGGGGCCAGCAACTGCAATTTGCAGCCCAGGCTGTG
Organism: uncultured Synechococcus sp.; assembly: GCA_913040905.1. Next base: position 2,199 of record CAJWIC010000128.1, read on the forward strand.
ACCGAGCCGAAGTGGCATCGGCAACGGGCCGTAACGCTCTTCGAGCTGTTTCCGAGCGCTGCGGAAGTCGAACCAGGCTTCCCGGGCCTGGCTTTGATGATCAAATCCCGGCACATAGGCCCAGGCGTTGATCACCAGGCCGCTGTTGCTGAGATCCTCCAGCAGACGCCGATAACTCACCTGGGGCGTGGCCGCCAGGTAGCTCCCACCGATGAAATCCACCTGGCCGACAGGCTGTGCAGGTTTCAGTTGCCAGATCTTCCCCTGTTGGCGCCAGTCCATCTCCGGTCAGCTCTGGAGGGAGGAGATCACCCGTTCCGCCTCTCGCACATGAGCTGGACCATCCAGCAGGTTGCTGAAGACATGTCGGATCACCCCTTCACCATCCACCACATAGGTGACGCGACCGGGCATCAGCCCAAGGGCTCTGGGTACCCCAAGGCTGCGGCGAAGGCTGTTGTTCCGATCCCACAGCAGGGGGAAGTTCAGTCCATGACGTGTCGCGAAGCGACGGTGACTGATGGCGTCATCAGCACTGACGCCCCAGACCTCAGCACCGAGACTCTGGAACGTGGCGCTGTTGTCGCGAAAGCTGCAGGCCTGGGCCGTGCACCCCGGTGTGTCGTCCTTGGGGTAAAAGAACAAAACAAGCCAGCGGCCACGCACCATCTCAGGAGTCCGCTGCTCGCCATCCTGATCCTCGAGACAGAAGCTGGGCAGGGAGTCGCCGACGCCGATGGCCATTGGCTTGATCAATCAACTCAGACCTTAAGCAGAGAACCTCTTGCGCTGAGCGAGACAATCAACCTGGGGACAGGAGCGTGCCAATGGCTGATCAGTTGACCTTGCTGGAGGCGGTGCCGGAGCAGCGTCCTGATCCACCAGCTCCAACAGCGCCTGCCACGCTGCTGATCCTCGACACCGAGACCACTGGGCTTGATCCGCAGAGGGATCGTTGCCTGGAGGTTGGCGCCATTCTGTTCAATGTTTCGGCCCGATCCGTGTTGGCGCAGCAGTCTTTTCTGCTGCCTGTGGACTCCAATGCTGCGGAACCGATCAACCGGATCCCGGCGGCTGTGACACGGTTACCTCAGCCCTGGACCGAAGCGCTGCGTTGGTTCGATGAACTGCTGGCAGCTTCCGATGTGCTGGTGGCCCACAACGCCGCCTTCGATCGTCAGTGGTTCGGTCGGGATCCCTTGCCTGCCGTCAGTCATCCATGGCTTTGCTCGATGGAGGATCTGCGCTGGCCTGCCGAGCGGCAGCTGCGTTCTCGTCCTTCCGTGCGAGACCTGGCCCTGGCCTATGGCGTTCCTGTCTGGTCAGCCCACCGTGCTCTGACGGATTGCATTTATCTGGCCGAGGTGTTCGCCCGTTGCGACGACCTGGAGACGATGCTGCTGTATGGCCTTGAGCCCCGACAGTTGGTGCGGGCCAAGGTGTCCTACGACGAGCGTCATCTCGCCCGGGAGGCTGGGTTTCGCTGGAACGACCCCGTGAAAGGCGCCTGGACGCGTCGCCTGAGCCAACGGGACATCAACAGCCTCAACTTTCCGATTGAGGCTATTGAACCTGCGCAGGAGCGCCGCGCTGCCTGAGCGGGTTGCTTCTGAAGAGGTGCTCTTTTGCTTCAGCACTCCGAAGCGACTGGGGTGGTTTCAGCTGTTTTGCTGCCGCCTCAGCAGGGTGAAGCCATGGCCGTTTTCATCCACCGTCGTCGTCATCCCATTCAGAACCGGTTGCGTCGGTGGCAGCAGGTGCGCACCTGGGCTCGCCTGATCCGGGAGGCCGAAGCGCTCTGGCATGTGGATGTTCGTGCATTGCGGCGCATGGGGGCTGAAGAACTCTCTCAATTGCTTGAAGAAGTGCCGCCGGCACAACGGCAACGGATCAATCGTTGGTTGGACGGATACCGCGTAGCCACACGATTGGGTCGGCAATGAATTGAGATGACCGGAATCCGTTCACTTGATTCGTCAATGACATGAACCAGAACCAGTACGAGGCTTGGAGATTGAACGTTTCTTAACCTCGCCCTAACGACGGATTCGTTTTCAGTTGGCTACTCCTAGAACGCCAACTTCCCATAGGCCTCCCATGAGCTTCGCTAAGAAGGCTCTTCTCGTTTCTTCCGTGCTTGCCCTTGGCGTTGCCTGCGGCGGTCCTGCTGATGAAAAACTGAACGGTGCTGGAGCCTCTTTCCCCGCCAAGATCTACCAGCGTTGGTTCGCTGAACTGGCCAAGTCAG
>CAJWIC010000129.1 GCA_913040905.1 uncultured Synechococcus sp.
TCCTTGGTCTGATTTCAAGCCTGTTGCCGGCTCAGGCCGATGTTCGCTGGAGAGCTGGTGTGTTTCCCATCGCAGTTTTCGATGGATACACCAGTCACTTCGGTCTTCGCCGCGGCGGGGATGGTCAGTTGAGGCCCCACAACGGTCTCGATATCGCCGCGCCGTTGGGATCCCCTGTCCTCAGTTGGTGGTCTGGTCACGTTGTCGAGACCATCAATGACGCCTCCTGCGGCATCGGCGTTGTGGTGGCCTCCGGTGGCTACGAGCACATTTACTGCCATCTGCAGCAGCAGCGGATGCTTTCAGGTCAGGCTGTTCGGGCGGGGCAGGTGATCGGGCAGGTGGGCATGACCGGGCGCACCAGCGGCCCGCACCTGCACTGGGGAATCCAATACCAGGGGAGATGGCTCGATCCGGCGCTGATTCTCAGCGTCATGATTCGAAGCCACCGAGCCAGAGGAGCTGCAGGCCCTTAACCTTGAGGGTCATTCCTGACCAGTTGCCGTGACCCTTACATCCGCATCCACGGTTGTCGGTGGACTGGACTCCGATGCACCTCAGACCATCAGCGGTGCGGAAGCGCTCATGGATGCGTTGCGGCGCCATGGGGTGGACACGATCTTCGGCTACCCAGGCGGGGCGATCCTGCCGATTTACGACGCCTTGCACATCGCTGAAAGCGAAGGCTGGGTGAAACACATCCTGGTGCGCCACGAGCAGGCCGGCACCCATGCCGCTGATGCCTATGCAAGGGCCACCGGAAAGGTGGGTGTCTGCTTCGGAACGTCTGGTCCAGGAGCCACCAATCTGGTGACGGGCATCGCCACGGCTCAGATGGATTCGGTGCCGATGGTGGTGATCACCGGGCAGGTTCCCAGGCCTGCGATCGGTACTGACGCCTTTCAGGAAACCGATATTTTCGGCATCACCCTGCCGATCGTGAAGCACTCCTGGGTGGTGCGTGACCCTGCCGACCTTGGGGCAATCGTCGCTCAGGCGTTTTTGATCGCCGCCAGCGGCCGGCCCGGTCCGGTGTTGATCGACATTCCCAAGGATGTGGGGCAGGAGCGGTTCAACTATGTGCCGGTGGAGCCCGGTTCCGTCATCCCTGGCGGTTTCCATCAGCCTGAACCCCCGCTCGATGCTGCTGTGGCGGCGGCACTCGATCTGATTGAACAGGCACAACGCCCTCTGCTGTATGTGGGTGGTGGAGCGATCTCCGCCGGTGCACACGACAGCCTGCGCCTGCTGGCCGAGCGCTATCAGCTACCCGTCACGACCACCCTGATGGGTAAGGGGGCCTTTGACGAAAACGATGCACTGTCGGTGGGCATGCTCGGCATGCACGGCACCGCTTATGCCAATTTCGCCGTCACCGAGTGCGACCTTTTGATCGCCGTTGGGGCACGGTTCGATGACCGCGTCACCGGAAAGCTGGACACCTTCGCCCCCCGGGCCCGGGTGGTGCAGTTCGAGATCGATCCGGCGGAGATCGGCAAGAACCGCCAGGTCGATGTGGCTGTGCTCGGTGATCTCGGACTGAGCCTGGCGCGGATGGTGGAGATCAGCCTGCAGCGCACGGCGGAACCCCGCACAGGCGCCTGGATGGAGCGGATCAACACATGGAAGGACCGTTATCCCCTCACAATTCCTCCCACCGAAGGGGCGATCTACCCCCAGGAGGTGCTGCTGGCGGTAAGGGATCTGGCCCCCGACGCGATCGTCACCACGGACGTTGGTCAACATCAGATGTGGGCTGCTCAGTACCTGCGCAACGGACCCAGAGGCTGGATCAGCAGCGCAGGCCTGGGGACCATGGGTTTTGGAATGCCGGCCGCGATGGGGGCCCAGGTGGCCTTTCCGGATCGCCAGGTGGTCTGCATCGCCGGCGATGCCAGCATCCTGATGAACATCCAGGAACTTGGCACCCTTGCGGCCTATGGCCTGCCGGTGAAGGTGGTGATCGTGAACAACCACTGGCAGGGCATGGTCCGCCAGTGGCAGGAAAGCTTCTACAACGAACGCTATTCCAGCTCCGACATGCTGAACGGCATGCCCGATTTCATCGCCCTGGCCCGATCCTTCGGTGTGGACGGCGTCAAGATCACCGAGCGCGAGGCTCTGCATCGCGATCTGGCAGCAGCGTTGCAATCACCAACGCCGATGATGATCGACGTGCATGTGAGGCGGGGAGAGAACTGTTATCCGATGGTTCCACCGGGTAAGAGCAACGCCCAGATGGTGGGTCTGCCATCCCACCCGGAGTTGGCCATGGGCACCACCCGCACCTGCGGCTCCTGTGGAGCCACCACCGCCCATGAACATCGCTTCTGTCCCCAGTGCGGCGCATCTCTGTGATCTCCCGTTTGCTGGCGTTCCTGCTGGTTGCGCTGATCGCCGTTTCACCGGCAGCGGCGGCCGAGGTTCTGCAGGTTCGGACTGCCTCCCTGCTGCAGGTGGGCGACGGCAATCGCACCTACACGGTTCAGCTGGCCTGCATCGAGGTCGAGCCTGATGCAGAGTCCGCCGCAGTCGGCTGGTTGAGGGAGCAACTCCCCCGTCGGAGGCGAGTCAATCTCCGCCCGGTGGGACGAAGCGAAGGTCAGTTGCTGGCCAGGGTCACTCCCCTTGGGGATGACCAGGATCTGAGCACTGGGCTTGTAGCCGCCGGCTTTGCGGGCGACCGTTGCCCTGCGGAGAGCGTTTGAGTGGCAGACAACCGCATCGCCCGTGGCATCGTTTTAGTGCCCTGTCTCCTGCTCGGAGGTGCTTTTCTGGCCACGGCGGCATGGGGGCAGGGCGCTGCGGCTGATAACCGAGGCCTGGCCATTGCCATTGGTGCCGCGCTGCTCGGGGCCGGACTGTTGTCGCAGCTGCCGTCGTCCGACGAACAGGTGACAAAGCCGGACGATGACAACACTTCTCCCTAATTTGACGGGGGTCGGGTTGGCGTTCCCGTTTCATGTCGAAGTCGGCACTGCTTCCATGGCTTGCCTGGTCCTGTCTTGCGGCTGTCGTGATCGGCTGTCAGGCCCTCGTCTCCAGTGCCATACCGCGACAGCGGGTTGTCGTGATGCTGCCGTCGTCTCCGGACGATTCAGTCCTCCGGGATCGCTTTCTCCAGGGCTTTGCCATTGGTGAGGGGTCAGTCAGGGCTTGCGGTTATCCCCTGCCCACGGTGCGCTGGATGTCTCTGAGACCCGATCAATCTCCGCTTGAACAGCTGACTCACCACTCTGATCAGCACCTTGTGGTAGCGCCACCCTCTGCTGATCTACGCGCCTTCAGCGCCCTGTCCAAGCATCACGGGATCAGCGTTCTGCTCCCCTATCAGCGGGGTGAGTCAATCGACACCCTCAGGGGCCTGAAGGGCCGCGACAAACTCTGGCCGCTGGTTCCATCAGTTGAGGATGACATCAAGGCCACTGTGGAGGCCACCCTGAAAGCCGGTTGGGATCGGGCCATGGTGGTGGCCGATCCCAATTCGCTCGAGGCGACCCTGTCGACGACCTTCGTCGATCACTACAAGGCCTCGGGTGGTCTGGTGGAGAGCTATGAATCCACTCCGGTTCAGCAGGTTGATCCAAGGGATCATCAACGGCTTGCCCGCTTCCGCAAGGACATGAACTGGTCCTGGGCCGGCACGGTGGTGGTGGCCGATCAACCCGACGGACCTCTGGCCTCCCAGTTGCGGCAGGAGCAGCGCGATGGTGCGTTTGGAGGCGGTGCTCCCTGGACGCCGAACTGGGTGTACCTGTCCGATTCGGACGCGCTGCAGGATCTGCCGCAGGTGCCCTGGCAGCAACTCGGCCTGGAACATCCGGCCCGTGGTGACAACTGGTTGGCCTTTGAACAGGAGTTCAGCCGTCGCTGGGGGGAGGCCCCCGACCTGCTCGCGGCGGCGGGCTACGACACGGCGCGGGTGCTGGCGCTGGTGGAAGTGGCGTCGCTGCCGGTATCGACTGAAGGGATTCCTGATCCGATGGGCTGGGTCAGTCCTGACCAGGATGCGGTTGATCTCTGCACCGCTCTGGTGCAGCGTCAACGGGGCGAGTCGCTGCGACTGAAGGCAGCGGCCAGTGATTTCCGCTTGCGGGCCGGCATGACGCCGTCGGGTCGGGCGGCGGCAGGGCTGCTGGAGACGACGCCATCTGATCGAATGAAGGCCGATGGCAACCGGGCAGATGCTTCGACTGGCTGAGCTGAAGCTGCCGCTGGATCACACCGATGTGGATCTGACGCAGGCCGTTCTGCGCCGTCTGCGGATCCCGCCGGAACAGCTGCTGGAGCAGCGTCTGGTCAAACGCAGCATTGATGCCCGTCGTCGTGATCGGATCCAGCTGATCTACAGCCTGGATGTGCGGGTGAAAGGTGAAGCCAACCTGCTGCGGCGCATCGGCAACAAAGGCCGGGTGCGTCTGGCTCCAGACACCCGC
>CAJWIC010000130.1 GCA_913040905.1 uncultured Synechococcus sp.
TCTCTGGGTTCTATCGGGAGTCGGGATGGACGTCGAGCTGCGTCATGGCGGCAACCGGGCTTCGATCGCCAGGCGCCTTGGCTGTCGACCCTCCGATCTGCTGGATGCCAGTGCATCCCTGGTGCCCTGGTCTCCCCGTCTGCCTCGCATCCGTCCAGGGCTGATCCGTGACTACCCGGATCGCAGTCATGCCGATCTGCGGGGTGACCTGGCGCGGTTGCACGGTGTTGCCGCTGAGATGCTGCTGGTGGGCAACGGGGCCGCAGAACTGTTCACCTGGGCAGCCCGCGACGCGGTCCGATCTGGACGGAGTCTGCTGCCATCTCCAGGGTTTGCTGACTACAGCCGAGCCTTGGGTTGCTGGGACGGTACTGGGATCAGTCATCAGCTACCGCTGAACTGGAGCGACGAGCGCCCTCAACCCATGCCGCCGCCAGCTCAGGCTGAGGTGTTATGGATCTGCAACCCCCACAACCCCACCGGCCAGCTCTGGAGCCGTGAATCGCTTGAACCGCTGCTGCAGCGGTTCAACCTGGTGATCCTGGATGAAGCCTTTCTGCCTCTCGTGCCCGACGGAGAGGCGCAGTCGTTGATTCCTCTGGTGGCTGAGCACACAAATCTGGTGGTGATCCGCAGCCTCACGAAGCTCTTCGGCATCGCCGGTCTGCGGCTGGGGTATGCCGTCGCCCAGCCGCTGAGGCTGCAGCGCTGGGCTCAGTGGCGTGATCCCTGGCCGGTGAATGGCATCGCTTTGGCTGTTGGTCGCCAGCTCTTGAGCGATCCTGCCCGCTACCAGAGATGGTGTGAACGAGTGCAGCGATGGACGGCCACAGAGGGCGCCTGGATGCAGCAGCATCTTGCAGCCCTGCCAGGTATCACCCCCATGCCATCGGCGGTGAATTACCTGCTGATTCAGGCAAGCAGTTCCCTGGTGCCCCTGGGCACAGCGTTGCAACAACGGCATCGAATTCTTGTGCGGGACTGTCGCTCGTTTGAAGGGCTGGGGGAAAACTGGCTGCGGATCGGTCTGCAGTCGCGGCGCCACAATCACCGCATTGTGAGCGCGATGCGCCGGGAGCTGAGCCGCACACCACTGATTTGAACTCAGTCCAAAACACTCTGCAGCAGATCCACCAGGCGCTGATCGGCGTCACGGATGGCCAGCCGTTCCATGCCCTCTCGCATGGCTGGCAGCAGTGAAGGGTCAGCTTTGGGGACGCCCAGCCCGTGACCGAGAAGATGCTGAACCGCTTGCTCCAGCACCGTGGCCTGGGGTGGGTGTTGATGGACGATGACAGCCCCGCCCTGCTCAGCGGCACAGGCGGCGTTGGCCTCCTGGTGCTGATCGGCCGCCTGGGGGAAGGGCACCAGGATTGTGGGAGTTCCGCACACCGCCAGTTCACTCAGGCTGCCGGCACCGGCACGGCTCACGGCCAGGTCTGCGTGTTGCAGCAGACCTGGGATCTCATCGCTGAAGGGTTGCTCCACTAGCAGAGGGTGTTGCAACTGGCCCACCTCGGCGTCGTTGTGGCCGGTGAGGTGCACCACGCGGCAGCCTTGCTCAAGCAGTTGCGGCAATACAGCACGCACCATCCGGTTCAGGCCCACGGCGCCCTGGCTGCCGCCGATCACCACCAGCAGCGGACCCTCTCCCTGTGGCACCCAGTCAGGCAGCGGTTGGGGCTCAAGAAAATCAGCGCGCACCGGCATGCCCGTCATCAACGGTCGACTGCCGGGAATGCGACCGGTGGTCACGGGCAAGCTAACGGCCACGGCACGACAGAAGCGCCCCAGCAGGCGGGTCACCCGGCCGGGGATGGCATTTGCCTCATGCAGCACCGCCGGTACGCCGCAGAAGCGGGCCGCGAGGATGGCCGGTGCTGCGATGTAGCCACCCGTGGTGAACACCACTTGGATCCGTTCCCGTCGGATCAGTTGAGCGACGTGGAACCCAGCGGTCAGCAGTCGCAGCAGCTGCATCAGCTTGTGCAGTCCGCTGCCCTGGAGACCTCCTGCCTTGACGGTCACCAACTTGAACTGCTGAGGCACCAGCTGCGTTTCCAGGCGGTCCGGGACGCCCAGCCAACGCACCTGCCAACCCTCGGGAAGCGCTTCCGCCACGGCCAAGGCGGGGAACAGGTGGCCACCGGTGCCGCTGGCGGCGATCAGAAGCCGGGTCATGGCGGCGGACGTCCCCGTTCATGGCGCCTAACTTAGTTCGATTGACGGGGTTGGTCCGATGCGTTCTTCGGTGAGAGCTGCCCTGCTGGCCTTGGTCTGGTCCGCTTTGATGCCCCTGCCGCTGTCGGCTGCTGGTGCCGCGGCTCCGTCGGCTGCTGAGGGGTACGGAAGCCGCCTGGAGATGGCTCTCAACCGTGGCGATGCCAACGATCTGACCTACTTGACCGGTCCTGATCTCAGCGGCACGGTCCAGCGTCGATACGACCGTTTCGCAACGGATTTTCCCGAAGCGCTTTGGCGTGTTGAGGCCATGGATCCCCTGGCCGATGGCCGGTCGCGGCTGCGGGTGGTGGTCAGCGGTACCGGAACGGTTGATGGCCAGAACTACCGTCTTGAGGCATCTCAGACCCTGGCTGTGCGGATTGAGGCCGGCGTGATGGTGGAGGAGGACGTGCTGGAGGAACAGACGCTGTTGCGGAGCGGAACGGCTGAGCTCCCGATCACGGTGCAGATTCCTGATGCGGTGCTGACAGGCAGCCGGTACGACATCGATGTGATCTTTGAGGAGCCGTTGGGTCAGGCGGTGGCGGCCGGGGGGCTGATCGAACTCACCCCGGATCAGCGTTTGGAGCAGCAGAGCCCCTTGGTTCAGCTCGCCCCCCTCGGGGGTGGTGGCTTGTTCAAACAGGTGCAGGCGCCGCAACGATCCGGCGTTCAGTCTTGGGCTGTGATGCTGGTTCACCCGGATGGTGTTGTCACCGCAACCAAACAGGTGCGGGTTGTTGACACAAATGCGGAGATCACACGATATTGAGTTCAAATCGTGAATATATGTTCACGATTTCTCATCGTGCAGCCGATGCAGGGCTGAGACGTCTTCATCGCCGTGTCCCCTCTGCATCAGGGCATGCTCCAGTTGCTGCACCAGGCGGCTGATCGGTAGTTCCAGCTGCACGCTCTCCGCTGCATCCAGGGCGATCCCGAGGTCTTTGTGATGCAGGGCCAGGCGGAACCCCAACGGGTAGGACCCCCTCAGCATCCCCGGGGCTCGGTGCTCGAGGGCCCAGGAGCCGGCTGCCCCTCCACGCAGAGCCTCCACCACCTGATCCATGGGCAGGTCGAGCCGTTCTCCCAGAGCCATCGCTTCAGCCACAGCGGCATAGCTGCCGGCCACCAGCACCTGGTTGACGGCTTTCACCTGCTGGCCACGGCCCACCGGCCCGAAGTGGTGAATCGTGCCGCCGATCACCTCCAGCAGCGGACGGACCCGTTCCAGTGCATCTGCCTCTCCGCCCACCAAAAGAGTCAGTGTTCCCGCCTTGGCTCCTTCGGTGCCGCCGGTGACCGGCGCATCGAGATAAGTCACCCCCTGCCGTCCCAGACGCTCGGCGCAGTCCATCGCAGTCGCGGGCGCGATCGTCGAGCAATCCACCACCACCGATCCGGGTTGGAGGGCTGAGGCCGCACCATGGGGCCCGAACAGCACGTTCTCCACAGCGGTGTCATCACTGACGCAGAGCATGAGCACGTCAACGGTTTCGGCCGTTTCGGCCGGACTGGCGCACGATCGCGTTCCAAGCAGTTCGGGAGCTGCCTCCGGGCTCCGGCTTCGGGTGTGCACGTTGAGCCTGAAACCTGCCTTGCGGAGATTGGCGGCCATCGGCAGGCCCAGGGCCCCCAGGCCGATGAAGCCGAGGCTCAGGTCATATCCGGTCATCCCTTTGGGCCAAAGCACACAGATTTTGCTGGAACGACTCCATCAAAGTGAGGTCAACCCAATTGCTGCACCCATGAAGCGAACAGCTTTCTCTTGCGTCCTGCTTGCCCTGGTGGTCGTGCCGGTGCTGGCGTCATCCCGGTCCGTCCAGGCATCATCCAAACGCTCGCAAGACCAGGAGCAGGCTCTTGTTCAAGCCCACAAGACCTGGTCGCAGCAGACCTACGACCGGCGGCTTGCCCTGATGGAACGCAGGCAACGCTGTGTGGATGCTGCTCAGTCCTTCAGCGCTTTGAAGGACTGCCGCAGGAGCAGCAGAAAAGCCCGGCAGTCCCTACGACAGGAGCGCCGGGCTTTTTTGAATCAGGTGAGGGAAGAGATCGGGCTTCCGGCGCGTCAGACAAAGAAGCGCCGGAAGCAACAGGTCTGAGACGCTGATCAGGCGGCGTCGAGG
>CAJWIC010000131.1 GCA_913040905.1 uncultured Synechococcus sp.
ATTCGCCTTTACCAGCGATCTGGCCATGAATCTGCGCATTCCATCCGATTGGGGGCTGGAGATGGGGCTGCTGTCGGAGGTGTTCCGCCATGTCGCCACGAGTCGCATCGCCCAGGTGGATCTGGGACTGTTTGATCACAAGCACAAAGGGCTGGGCAGCAAACCAAATGAGGGTTTGCAACGCATGGCAGGAGAAATCTTCGGCACCGTTTTGCGGAGCTTGATGGAGCACGAAGGCTCCGTGATCTCGATGGATCAGATCCCAACCCTTGAGGTGCTTTACCGACGTGTCGGCGAGGATCGAGTGCGTCAGTTCGGCATTGATTCCGCCGTCAACCAGCTCCCCTATGACCGCCACAACGAAGAACTGGCTGTGCACAGTTTTGCTGAGCTACTACGGCCAGGTCTGTCACGCCTGATGGAGTCTCCTGTGGCCCATCAGCTCCCAAGCTGGTCACGACTGAAAAGCTGTAATCCTTCGCTTCAAGGTGATCTCAGCGCCGCGGGTCAAATGAACCGTTCTGCGTCACGGAACACAACAATCCAGGCTCAACCATTACGTCGCCCGATTCACAAACCTCAAGCAACAACATCGGAACTTGTTGCCTGAGCAGAGTCAAAACATATCAATTATCAAATCCATTGACATCATTGATCTCGATTGGTTGGTTGGGATCAATTTTTTTCTGCTCACTTAATCGTGACAGGAATCAGGAATCCTGGTGTTGGCGAATCACCCATTGCGTTGCCGCACGCTGGGATTGCCAGGCATGAAGCAGTTGCTTGGCAAGAGTCTGCAGCTGGACTGGATCAGCAGTGGACTCAATGGCACGATTCATCCTCTCCACTTCAAAGCTTTGCGTCATGGACATCGAAATTGATTCCTGCATCACATTCTCGACTTGAAGACATATGCATTCTTGCGCCAACTCAAAAAAGAATTGTTTCATTTGAAACGAAATATCCTCAAGGTCCAAAATCACAGCTTTTTTTGTCAATCACTCTGCGAGGCAAGCGCGAGCCCTGCGCCACAGAAACCAAAAAGTCTCAGGCGCTACCAAAGCGACGGGATTGGTATCACCGCGTCTAAACCAAATCTGAAACCATCTCCAATCGGTGCCCAATCCAACACTCCAGTGGCGCTGGATTCCGCAAAGTGGCACTATTCAGGGTTATCAACATGATTGAGTGCGTTTATCGCAACGACACAGACCGGATGGTGATCGTCAAATGTGTCGGTACAAACCATTTCTATCGGGAGAAGGTCGTGATGCCGACTGAGGTCTTCTGGTTTGAGGCCCCTGAAGAGGCGCGCCTCGAAATCTGGAAGATGTCGATGACAGGGCAGATGCTGCACGTGCGCGCCGATGTGAGCGATTACGCCATGCAGGAAGAACCGGCAACGGAATCGCTCTGGGCCAGCTGATCAGACGCTGAGGAACTGGTCCACCACCGACTGGCTGAGATCACTGGTGGGGCCACTTGCCACGATCCCGCCCCGTTGCATGGCGTAATAGCGGTCCGCCTGGCGTACAAAGTGCAGATGCTGTTCCACCAGCAACACGCCGATACCGGTTTCGGCAATGATCCGACGCACGGCAGCTTCGATGTCCTGAACAATGTTGGGCTGAATGCCCTCGGTCGGCTCATCCAGCAACAACAACTTGGGCTTGCCCAGCAGAGCCCTGGCAATGGCCAACTGCTGCTGCTGACCACCACTGAGGTCACCCCCCTTACGGGGGAGGAACTCGCGGAGGATGGGGAACAACTCGTAAACAACGGGGTCGATCCGGCGATGGCGTGAAAGACCGCCGGGCATGGCCTCCATGCCCAGCATCAGGTTCTCTTCCACGGTGAGCTGCGGAATAATTTCACGGCCCTGGGGGACGTACCCGATCCCGGAACGGGCCCGCTGATGCGGGGCCTGTCGGTGCAGAGGATCTCCTTCGAGAAGGATGTCTCCCGCCCGGGGTTGCAGCAGACCAATCAGCGACTTGAGCAGCGTTGTCTTGCCCACACCGTTGCGACCGATCAGGCAGACCATCTCGCCGGCCTTCACGCTGAGGTCCACATCCCGAAGGATGTGACTCTCGCCGTAATAGGTGTTCAACCCACGGATCTCCAGAAGCGTCGTCATCCGTTCTCCTCCTCGGGGGTGCCGAGATAAACCTCAATCACGCGGGGATCGGCCTGAACCTGATCCATCGTTCCCTCACAAAGCACATGACCCTGGTGCAGCACCGTCACCGGGCTCTCCAGACGACGGATGAACTCCATGTCGTGTTCGATCACCAGCACCGTGTGATCCCCCGCCAGGGACTTGAGCAGATCCGCCGTGAGATCGGTCTCCTCATCGGTCAGTCCCGCCACGGGCTCGTCCACCAGCAACAGGTCGGGATCCTGGCCCACCAACATGGCGATCTCAAGCCATTGCTTCTGTCCATGGGACAGGGAGCCTGCGGCCCAGTCGGCTCGGTTCTGCAGATTGACGATACTCAGCAACTGATGAACACGATCGCGCTGCTGGCCGTTGAGACCACCCACCAGCAGAGACCAGGGCTGCTTCGGCTGGCTCACCGCCAGAGCCAGGTTTTCCTGCACGCTGAGCTTCTCAAACACCCGTGGGCTCTGGAACTTGCGACCGATCCCGAGCCGAGCGATGCGGTGCTCGCGTGTTCCCACCAGGGAGCGACCCTTGAACACCACATCCCCTTCAGTGGGAGCGGTCTTGCCGGTGATCACATCAAGGAATGTGGTCTTGCCGGCGCCATTCGGGCCGATCACGGCCCGCAGCTCACCTGGCTTCAGCGTGAGGTTGAGATCACGAAGGGCCAGAAAGCCGTCAAAACTGACGGTGATCTGGCGCAATTCCAACAACGGCTGGGTCATGGCTGCACCTCCTCCTGTCCTTCAAGTTCGAGGCGGGGATACGTGCCACTGCGGCGCACGATCCCCAAATTATTGAGCGTCTGCCCCTGACGGATCAACCAGTCGCCCTGGCGACTGATCCACGGGGATGTGGCATTGCGACGGATCAGGGTCTGGCCCAAATGGATCAAGGCATTCCCCAAGTTGTTGAGCCCAAACCCCAAACGAGTCATCCAATTGCCTGGTCCATCCCCGCGGAACCAGCCAATCACCCCTTCTGGCAGCGCAGTCACCACAAGGATGAAGAGACCCCCCTGGATGAACAGCCAGCTCTGGGGCAGCGCCTCACTGACCAAACTTTTGGCGTAAGTGATCGAAACGGCGCCGAGAATGGCGCCAACCAAGGTGCCCCGACCGCCAACCGCAACCCAGATCACCATCTCAATCGAGAAAGGCACTGTCATGTATTGCGGCGAGACGATCCCGGATTGAACCGTGTAAAGAGCTCCACCGATGCCAGCAAGGCCGCCGGCAATCGCAAACACAATGGTTTTAAACAGCGTTGGGTTGTACCCGGCGAAGCGCAACCGCGGCTCGTCATCTCGAATCGCGATCAACACATCACCAAAACGCCCACGCACGACCCAGCGAAGAAACAGCCAAACCAAGATCACCACGACCGCGGTGAGCCAATAAAACCCCCGCTGCATCTCTGCTGATCCCACCTGCTGACCGAAGAGTTGGGTCACATTGGTGGTCGGACCATTGGTGCCATTGATCAGCTTTTGCTGGCCGTTGAAGAAATTGAAAAAAACAAGCAGGGCCGCCTGGGTCAGGATCGAGAAGTAGACCCCCTTGATCCGGTTGCGGAAGACCAAATTGCCGAGCACCGCAGCCAAGGTGGCAGGGATGAACCAGATCGCGACCAGGGTGAACAGTGGTGAATGGAACGGCTCCCAGAACGCGGGGAGACGGTCAACGCCATAAAGCCCAAAAAACTCTGGAATGCCGTTCGGTAGGCCATCCGAGCTGTTGAGCTGGAGGTACATCGCAGCTGCATAGCCACCCAGGGCAAAAAAGATGCCCTGGCCCAGGCTGAGCAAACCGGTGAAGCCCCAGATCAAATCGATCCCGAGGGCAACAATCGCCAAGGAGAGAAAACGACCCAACAAATTCAACCGAAACACCGGCAGAACAGCTGGCGCAGCAACGATGGCCGCAACGATCAACACCCAAAGGATGATCAAGGACCAACGGCGTTGTTGAAAGGCGTGAAACATCAGATCAAGCCTCCACCATGCGTCCTTTTTGCGGGAACAGACCCGCGGGACGGAATTGCAGGAACACCACAATCAGCGCGAACACCATCACCTGGGCCATGCTCGTGGTGGCAAAGAAATTCACCGCACCGGCCAGGGGAGCCGGCATGTCAGGCCAGATCGTCAGCAGACGTCCAGCACCGATCAGGTCGGTGA
>CAJWIC010000132.1 GCA_913040905.1 uncultured Synechococcus sp.
CTTGAGGATGAGTGGCTTGGGTACCTTCAGCACAGGCTGATCCTCGTTCCCGAAGCGTGCGTTGATCCGCTGCTGGGCGATGTCGCGCGCCAGTTCCAGGTGCTGCTTCTGGTCTTCCCCGACCGGAACAAGGTCCGCGTCATAGAGAAGGATGTCGGCCGCCATCAGAACGGGGTAATCCAGAAGGCCAACGGAGACGTTGTCCCCCTGCTTCACGGCCTTTTCCTTGAACTGGATCATCCGCTCAAGCCAGTTGAGCGGAGTCACGCAATTCAGTAGCCAGCAGAGCTCGCTGTGGGCGGCAACCTGGCTTTGGATGAAGATCGAGCACCGCTCCGGATCCATGCCGCAGGCCAGATAGAGCGCTGCGGTGTTGAGGGTGTCTTCAGCCAGTCGTGCCGGATCGTGGGGGACGGTGATGGCATGGAGATCCACAACGCACACAAAGGTGTCGTGGCTGTCCTGGAGATCAACCCAGTTGCGAATCGCTCCAAGCCAGTTGCCGAGGTGCAGAGCACCGGTCGGTTGCACACCGGAGAGAACCCTCGGTCTCCCCATGGATCAGGCCTCAGGGGTTGTTTCCTTGGGCTCCTCACTGGGGAGGTCCGTCGGAGCGTCTTCCGGAGTTTCTGCGTTGGCAGAGTCCTGCTCGGGTTCTGGTGTTGGCTCCGGTTCGGGTTGGGGCTTCGACGGGCGTGCAAAGGGATCAGGTCGGGAACCGCGGCCGCCCTGGCGCTCATCATCCGAGCGTCGTCCGCGGCCACCACCATCACGACCACCACCTTCGCGGCGGCCACGGGGCGCCTGATTGCGCTGCTGTTCGATCAGCTCATCCAGTTGGCCGTCCTCGAGCATCTGGCCCAGCGTTCGCAGGGCGAAGCCGAGCACGGCCACGGTGGAGCGAAGATTGAAAGCCTCCTGCAGTGCCCGGGCGGAACGCATTTCGTTTTCGCTCAGGCGGATGCGGAAACCCCCGCCTTCGCGGTTGCCACCGCTCCGTCCACCTCGGGCGCCGCCCCGACCAGACTGGCCGCGAGAACCGTCGCCCTGAGTCCCCTGCTGTTGGGGTTCACCGTAGGAATCACTCATGGCCCGTGGCCTGGAATCAGGCGCAAGTGTGCCGCATCGGCGGTGTGCTGTCCGAAACCCAGTGCAGCTGATGATCTGTCGCTGCCCCACTTCGGGGAAGCACCAGCATCGGGATGGTCGTGACACCCGCCTCGATGGATTGGCGGTAACGGCTGACCATGGCGAGATAGCGCTGCAGGGTCCAGTCGTGTTTCCGATCGTGCTGACTGGCCCAGAACCGTTGCAGGGCAATGCGGCAGTCATCGTCTCCGAACTCCTGCCAACACTGTTCCTGAGCCTGCAGCGGCGACCAACCCAACGCCACAAGTTCGCGGTAGCGCGACAGTTCCGGCGCGTCTTCGCAGCCGTCGGGTGGCAGCCAGCGGTGCAGCTCGCTCAGTTGGATGGTCTCCAGGCGAAGCCAGCAGCGTTGTCGGATCAGGACTGGAAGCTGCCAGGACCAGGCCAGTGAGCCGCGTAGGTCATTGAGCAGGTTCTGCAATCCCTGCCGCTGTCGACTGGTCAGGCCCTCCAGGTGATGGGTTGGATCATCCATGGGTGCCTGTGTAGGTGATCCCGTCCTCCACATAATCCTTGGGCTCGAGATGAATCGTGCAGCGCACCGGTCCGAAGATGCGATCGAGTCGCTCCTCCACCAGTTCGGTAATGCGGTGGGCTGTCGAAAGATCGTTGGTCTCCACCACCATGTGCATGTCGATGAACACCTGCTGACCCAGAATTCCGCGACTGGCGATGTCGTGACAGTTGATCACTCCGGCCACCGCCATGGCTTCTCTGTGGATCGATTCCGGTGCGATGGCGATGTGGTCCACCAACCACGGCAGGGTGCGGCGAAGCACCTGCCAGCACACACGGATCAGGAGCATTGCCATTGGAATCGCCAGGGCGATGTCCAGCCATGGGATCTGCAGCCAGAGGGCGCCTGCCATGCCAACCAGCACCACCACAGTGGTCCACACGTCGCTGGCAGCGTGCTGGGCGTCGGCCTTGAGCAGCGAGCTGTTCAGGCGACGACCTTGCCGGTGTTCATAGCCCGCCAGCAAGAGGTTGAAGCCCAGCACGATCACCAGCAGCATCAACTCCTGGCCTCCAATCCGGATCGGCGGTAGTCCGTCCAGAAGCCGTTCCCCGGAGCGCAGCAGAATCTCCAGAGCTGTGAACAGGATGAATCCAGCGATGCCAAGGGCACCGACCGCTTCGTATTTGTGATGGCCGTAGGGGTGATCCCGATCCGGCTGTGGGTCGGAGAGATTGTTGGTGATCAACCCGGTGAGACTGGACAGTGCATCCGTGGCGCTGTGCATGGCATCTGCGATCACCGCCAGCGATCCACTCAGCACACCCACCAGCAATTTCAACAACGACATGCTGATGTTCAGCGCAAGGGCCACCATCAGCACCCGCCGCACCTCCGAGCGCCGGTCAGCGGACCTGCCGCCTGCATGGCTCTCAAGAGCGATGGACATCCATCGTTTGCAGCAACAACACCAAGGTATGGAGAAGTCAACGCTCTGACCGGTTTTTCTGGTGATCGATCGCTTCGTGGGCTAAGACAACCACTCGTCGTCCCGGCGTTGCTTTGAAACTTCCGCTATCGCTGGCTCCCTTCTGGCCGCCTCGCCAAGCTCTGGTGGGACCCATCGCTCTGGCAGGTGGGGGCTTGCTGCTGGGTCAGTGGTTGGTGAACGACCTCCTGCATGTTCCCGGCGGAGGGCTGGGCCTGCTTCTGGCTGGTGCCGGAGTGGTCTGGATCGGTCGGCGCTCCAGCACACCCCGATTTGAAGAACCCTCCACGGCTCAGGGTTGGGTGGAACGTTGCCATTCCGTACTGGAGCAGTTCGAGGCCTTTGACCGTGAGGACACGGCGGCTGCAGCGCTGCGCCACCGGACACTGCAGCAGGTGTTGGAGCGAGATGGGTCGCTGAAGGTGGCGTTGGTCTGCGTCGACCCTGAGAGTCGTCCATCGCTGGACTCTCTGCAGCGGGCCCTGGCTGGTTCGAAGGAGCTGGAACTCTCCCTGGCCCATCCGCTCGTGTCTCAGGCCGGTGAACGGACGTGGCCCTCCGGCTTGGGGGATCAGGACCTGATTCTGTTCAGTCTCTCGGCCCCTTTGATGGCGGCGGATCTTCTCTGGCTTCAGCAGTTGCCATGCGAGCAGCCGGCATGGCTGCTGGTGCGGTCCGCACAGGGTCAATGCGCCGACGAGACCCGGAGTGAGCTGGTGCCGCAGCTGGAGCAACGCTGGCTTGAGCGCATGGTGCTTCTGGAGAACGGGGACGCCGACCTGCGCCGTGCTCTCGTTTCGATCCGTCGCGATCTGGAGAGGCCTGGTCTGCTGGCTGACAGCCGTCAACGCCTGCTGCGGAGTCTTCATCAGGTCTGGCAGGCGGAGCTGGAACAACTGCGTTGGGCCCGTTTTCAACAACTGCAGGGACGGACCCAGTGGCTCGTGGCGGGGTCGGTGTTCGCCTCGCCCCTGGCCAGCGTTGATCTCCTGGCCGTTGCGGTGGCCAATGGACTGATGATTCGTGAGATGGCGACGATCTGGGGCTGCACGGCGAAGATCGAGCTGCTTCAGGAGGCGGCCGGGCAGCTGGCCCGTGTCGCCCTTGCCCAGGGTGTGGTCGAGTGGACTGGTCAGACCCTGCTGGGACTGGCGAAGCTCGATGGAGGCAGTTGGCTGGTGGCCGGGTCGATGCAGGCCTTGAGTGCCGCCTACCTGACCCGGGTTGTGGGGCGGTCGATGGCCGATTGGTTGGCTCTGAGTGCTGGAGTCACTGAGCCGGATCTCAATGAACTGCGGCAGCGGGCTCCATTGTTGGTGGCGAAAGCGGCGGAGCAGGAACGTCTCGATTGGAATCTTTTTCTGCAGGACTCACGCCGCTGGTTGCTTCAAGCAACTTCATGAAGCCTTCATGAAGTGCTTCATGAAGTTGGATTGAGGATTGATTCGGAATATTGAAAAAGAGGTTATTGACACCTCCTCTCCATAGTCTTGATCCACCGATCTCCTGATTCGGAGAACGGTTCATCCGTCCTCTTTCTGTTATGTCCACCGCTATTCGCAGCGGACGCCAGAGCAACTGGGAAGCGTTCTGCTCCTGGGTCACAGACACGAACAACCGCATTTATGTCGGTTGGTTCGGTGTGCTGATGATTCCCTGCCTTCTGGCGGCCACCATCTGCTTCACCATTGCTTTTATCGCCGCTCC
>CAJWIC010000133.1 GCA_913040905.1 uncultured Synechococcus sp.
CTAACCACGGCTCTCATCTGGATCCGCCCCTGCTCGGCCACGCCCTGGGGCGTCCCGTTGCCTTCATGGCCAAGGCGGAACTGTTTGCGATCCCCTTGCTGGGGGCAGTGATCCGGGCCTGCGGGGCTTACCCCGTCCGGCGCGGAGCCAGCGACCGTGAAGCGATCCGGACCGCCACCGCCAAGCTGGAGGAGGGATGGGCCACGGGGGTCTTTCTCGATGGCACCCGCCAAGCCAACGGCCGGGTGAACAACCCCCTCCCGGGTGCAGCCCTGTTGGCGGCTCGCAGCGGCGCTCCGCTGCTGCCTGTGGCGATTGTCAACAGCCATCGCGCCCTCGGCAGCGGGCGAATCTGGCCACGCCTGGTACCGCTCCAACTGCGGGTCGGCGCTCCGATTCCAGCACCAGTAAGCCGCCGCCGCCCCGACTTGGATGCCACCACGGCTCTTTTGCAGGAGCGGATCAATGCCCTGTTGGAGTTGGAGCCGCCGCGTCCCTGAGATCCCGTCCTGTGGCCACCCAGGCCACAGCGCGAATCCAATCGCGCCACTGCTTCCAGGGATGTTCCTTCACGCAGTGGGGCTCACAGGCCACCGGGACGCCGGTGATGTGAATTCCACGGCTTCCCGCCACCACCTGGCCCACGGCCATCGACCGCGCCAGATGGTCAGCGCTGGTGACCAGGAGCACGTGGTGCACGCTGCGGGCCTGCAGTTCGTCCACCAGGGACGTGAAATTCCCAAGGGTGTCGCGGGCTCGATAGTCGAGTTGCACGCGCTCGAACTCCAACCCTTCGTCCTGGATCAGCCAGGTGGCGTACTCCGGATTGCTGCCACCACTCACCAGCAGAGGAAGATCCAGCTCCAGGGCCAGACGGGCACCCACGCGCTCACGATCCACATCCCCACCCAGCACGAACACCAGCTGGGGAGCACTGCGATCGAATAGGGCCTGCCGATAGGGAGCCAATGGCCCGATGCTGAGCAACCAGGCCGTCAGGCCGGCACTCAGCAGCATGCCCGCCCGCAGACCTGCCATCAGACCGGTCCCACCGGTGATGTGGGATAGATCGGGAGGACCCCCTGCCAAGGAAGGGACGCACCCCGCTCCAGGCAACGCTGCAACGCAGCGAGCAGACAGGCCACATCGGCCTCCACATCGACCTCAGCCTTACGGGCAGGTGTCACGACCCGATCGTCCGACAGCAGATGGGGACGCTCGAGCTCGGTCACGGCGTCTCCTTCCACCCGGTATTGCCCGGCAACGACACCACGACGGGGCAGCTCCTGGGTGATCCAAAACGGCTGCTCACGGCACTGCAGGCGCGGGGCCATCAGCGCGAAGGCGCTGACCCCCAGCAGGGGGCAGTTGAGCTGCTGAGCCAGGGTGCGGGCCATGACCACCGACAGCCGGGTGCCGGTGAATCCTCCCGGCCCGGTGGCCACGGCAAGCCCCTGCAACGCGGGCCATTGACTCCGAGGCAGCAGGGAATCCACCCGTTCAATCAAGCTGTTGGAAAGACCACGGCCATCGTCGAAAACGGCGACACGGGGTATTCCGCCGGCATCTTGAACGGCAATCCCAAAACGATCGGTGCAGCTGTGCAAGGCCAGCAGCAGTGGCGGGGTGGTCTCAGTCACAGCAGATCCAAAGAGGGTCATTGCGGCAGAGCTTCTCCGGGGCGCAGTCGGCTCCAGCGCCCCGGCTCGGCGTCGAAGCTGTCACAGGCCCGAACATCCCACTCGACCCCGGTGCCCCCCCCAGGAAGGTCAAGGACGGAAATATGAATGCGGGGATCCCGGGGGGACAGGTCCGGGCACTGGGTGAGATGGGGGACGCCATGCTGACGTTCCACAGCGTGATAGGCCTGACAGCGATCGACCCAGCGGCAGTCCACACAGATACACATGTCCACCTCCGCCGCATCGGACGACATTCTGAAGCGCCAGAACCAATCCCAGCAGGTGCGGCAGCGATTGGCCATGGAGCGCTGGCCTCTGCCGGTGAGCCTGCTGCCCCCGGAGACAGCTCTGGTGGGCGGCGCGGTGCGGGATGCACTGCTCAACCGGCTGCCGGACCAGCCGGACCTTGATCTGGTGGTGCCATCCGACGCCCTGGGACTGACACGCCATCTCAGCAAGACGCTGAAGGGCAGCTGTGTGGTGCTGGATGAAACGCGGGACATCGCCCGGCTGGTGCTCCGGGGATGGACGATCGACATTGCCCGGCGTGAGGGCAGCAGCCTCGAGCAGGACCTCTGGCGCCGGGACTACCGGCTCAATGCCATCGCCCTGCCACTGGAGCCGACACAGCCACTCGTCGACCCCACTGGAGGGCTGGAAGACCTTGCTCGAGGGCAGCTACGGGCGGTGCGGGAGAGCAACCTCAGTGCTGATCCACTGCGGTTGCTCCGCGGCCTGCGACTGCTTGCCCAGATCCCTTTGACCCTGGAGTCAACAACGGCCCGCTGGATCCAGGGCCTGCGGCATCGGCTCAGTGAAGCGGCCCCGGAGCGGATCCTGGCCGAACTTCAGAAACTGGTGGCAGGGCCCTACGCCGATGCGGCTCTCGAGATGGTCCAGCACCTGGATCTGGTCGCGCCATGGGCCGCCCGGCAACGTCTTCCCCGTCAAGGCGAAGCCGAACGATTCACCACCGAGGAACGGAAGCTGGCACTACCGCTGGCCCGACTGTGCGGCTTGATCAGTGATGACGGCCTGGTCCGGCTGCGGGCCAGCCGTTCGCTGCGCCAACGGTGCCAACGCCTCCGACACTGGCGGCAGCGCGTTGGCACCGACGGGACACATCTGACGGAATCGGAACGCCTGCAGCTGCACCTTGACCTGGATGCCGACTGTCTGGCGCTGATCCTGCAGCTGGATGCGTCAGTTCAGGCAACCTGGTTGCAGCATTGGCGGGATCCAGAGGATCCGCTGTTTCACCCCCGCTTTCCTCTGACCGGCACCACCGTGATGGATCGGTTGTCCATCGCTCCAGGGCCACAGATCGGCGTTCTTCTGGCACACCTGCGAGAGGAAGCCGCCTTTGGGCGCATCAAGAACCGGGAGCAGGCTCTGCAGGAGGCTCAGCGTTGGTGGAATCACAACAGCGACGCGCTGTGATTTACTTTTCTGGTGTGTCAACGATGACGGTCCGGCACCGAACGAATCGCATTTCCTTCCTTCATGAGCATCCGCCTGTACATCGGCAACCTGCCGCAGACCTTTGATGAACAGGAGCTGGCAGCTCTGCTCAAGTCGGTCGGTGAAGGGATTCGCTTCAAAACTGTTCTGGATCGTGAAACCGGCGCCAGCCGGGGATTCGGCTTTGCCAACGTCGATGACGAAAAATTGGCTGATGCGCTGATCGAGCAGCTGAATGGCAAGGATTTCGGCGGCAGCAACCTCCGCGTTGAACGCTCCGAGCGCCGTGAAAGTGGTGGCAACCGTCGTGGTGGAACCAACGCCAGCGGCCAACCCCAGGTGGCTCGCAAGGCCGTGAACAAGGTGGTCCACAGTGATGCCAAGAGCGAAGGTGCACCTGACCCTCGCTGGGCTGGAGAGCTCTCCAAGCTGAAGGATCTGCTGGCCAATCAGAAGACAGCTGTCTGATCAGTCCATTCGAAAAATCTTTCAATCACAATCTCTGTCGCTTCGGCGGCAGAGGTTTTTTTGATGGTTGATCAGCCTGAGACGAACGAACGGAGCTCAGCGAGACTGGGCGAGCAGAAATGAGCGGGGAAGATCCAGAATCTTGCTGACTTTGCCGACATAGGCACGGTTGTTGAAGACGTCGTAATCGATGCGTTCAATCGCATCGAGGATCCCCCGGTACAGACGCAACGATGTCCAGACCGGCCATCGCGCATCCTGGGAGAGCCAGCGCACCCCTGCCTCGGAGCGCGCAAACCAGTCACGGGCCCTCGCCAGTTGGAAGGCCATCAGGTCACGCCACGCCTGGTTCAGGCGACCAGCCATCAGGTCCTCCTCGGAATAGCCGAAGCGCTCCAGATCCTCTTGGGGCAGATAAATCCGACCACGCCCCCTGTCCTCACCGACGTCGCGAAGGATGTTGGTGAGCTGGTTGGCGATCCCGAGTGCCACGGCCGCATCGGAGGTGTCCGGCTGGTGGCTCCATGGTGCTGTGGTGTAAGCCTGGTCCACACCCATCACACCCTGGGTCATCAATCCAACCGTGCCTGCAACGCGGTAGCAGTAGAGCTTGAGGTCTTCGAATCGGGGATAGCGGGTCCAGGTGAGATCCATGCGCTGGCCCTCGATCAT
>CAJWIC010000134.1 GCA_913040905.1 uncultured Synechococcus sp.
GATGAGCGGCCGTCATCGTCCCAGGACGGTAGATCTCGCCGTTCGCCGTGTGGTTTCCGTAAAAACCAGGGCCGTACCAGCTGGCTTCTCCGGTGATGACCCGCACGACATCCGGAATCAGCTTCAGTTTCGGCTCGGGCAGCACGGCGACGGGAGTCGGATCAACGGGCTCCTTGATCTCCTCCGGGGTCAGAACGGCGTTGGCATTGCGGTCATCGCGACTGTTCGGATCGAGCTCATCTCGCACCGATATTTCGCCATCAAGGACAGGAGCGTTGAGGGATTCGACATCGGCATCGGAATCGACGGCCAACTCCATCGGATCGATGGGATCAAACCAGTCCTGATCATCAAAATCCTGGGCACCGACTGGAAACACAGCCGCACTGGCTGAAATCGCGCCGCTTAGGCCAAGAAGGGTGAAGACGAGACGCATCACAGGCGATTTGCAGACTCCTGAGAACAGGTCTCGGGAGTCACACAAACCTCAAAAAGCCGGAGGCCTGAAAACTAATAAGTTCACAACAAACACAAGAACAGGAACCAGTCCAGCGGCTGGCACAGCAAATCTGGACGACAGGGGCGGGCCCCGGCCCCTCACAGGCAGCCCCGCCGCCGACCTCCAGCAGGGGCATCAGTCAGGCTTGGTCGGGCCATCAGGGAAACTGATGAACGACTGATCCGACTCGTTGACCGTCCCAAGGCCACTGGAGTTGCAGGATCGATACAGCTTCTTCACCCCATGGACTACAAGAGTGCTGGCGTGGACGTCGAGGCCGGGCGGGCCTTCGTTCAACTGATCAAGTCGTCGGTCGAAGCAACGCACCGCCCGGAGGTGGTTGGTGGACTTGGGGGCTTCGGAGGAATGATGCGACTACCGGCTGGACTGAAACAGCCCCTGCTGGTTTCCGGCACGGACGGCGTTGGGACCAAACTTGAATTGGCCCAGGACCATCAAGCCCACCACAACGTTGGGATCGACCTGGTGGCCATGTGCGTGAACGATGTCATCACCTCCGGCGCACAGCCGCTGTTTTTTCTCGACTACATGGCCACAGGAGCGTTGAGTCCTGACGCCATGGCGCAGGTGGTTGAGGGAATCGCTGACGGCTGCCAGCAGAGCGGCTGCTCGCTGCTCGGAGGAGAAACCGCCGAAATGCCCGGCTTCTATCCAGCAGGTCGTTATGACCTGGCCGGCTTCTGCGTCGCAGTGGTGGAGGAGAGCGCGTTGATTGATGGGCAACAGGTTCAAGCCGGCGATGCCGTGATCGGCGTGGCCAGCAGCGGCGTCCATAGCAATGGCTTCAGCCTGGTGCGAAGGGTGCTGGAACAGGCGGCAGCGGATCAATCCACCCGGTATGGGCCGGATCAGCTTCCCCTGATCGATGACCTCCTGAAGCCAACCCAGCTTTACGCCTCGCTGGTGCAGCACCTGCTCAGCAGCTGCATCTCCATCCGTGCCATGGCCCACATCACCGGTGGTGGACTGCCGGAGAACCTCCCCCGTTGTCTGCCAGCTGGATGTCGCGCCCAGGTGAACCCGACCAGCTGGCCTCGCCCCCCCTTATTCGACTGGCTCCAGAACGCAGGCGGCATTCCAGAACGGGACCTCTGGCACACCTTCAATCTCGGAATTGGTTTCTGTGTCGTGGTGCCGCAAGATCAAACCGACCTGGTAGTCGCAGCCTGTCGCGCCCAACAGCTTCAGGCCTGGCCCATCGGCAGCATCGTGAAGGGAAACCCTGGAGACGGAGTCATCGGCCTCCCTGACTAGAGAAAGGGGCATTGCATCACTCTCAAAAGAGATGCTGAGCCAAACCGGTGCAAGGGAAAGATTCGTTTAAGGTGATATCAAGCACTCTGGATTTTTGATCCGGACGCGGCGTCGATACATCGGCTAACACTTCATGCCATTTGATAGACCTCAGCGCACGACGCGCAGACGATCCTCTGCAGGACCGACTCCGCCACGCCGTCCAGTCGTTCCGGCCCACGAGCGTGCCAATGGTTACCGACAATCACCCCGACCAACCTTTCTCACCCTGAGAGACCACGGAAAGGTGTACGTCGCGGATATGCCGGACCTCTCCGATGGCCAATTAGCTCACATCGGCAAGGAAGCTCAGGAGGTTCTGGACAGCCTCGAGCGGCGGATCCATGAACTCGAACAAAGTCTCAGCCAAGGCCCCCAAGACCGGGACACGCTGATCAAGGCCTCCACAAAACGGGACGTGACGCTGCGTTTTTTACGCGCGATCGACGAGGAAAAACAACTCCGCAGCAACAATCCAGCTCTGCGATCCGCAGCAGGTGAGTCGCTGCCCAGAACCTTCCTCGAGGTCGCCAGGCACCGTCTGCCGGGGACCACCTTTGATTCCCTGCTCCAAGAAGCGCTCAAAGCCTGCGAGGCCAGTCAGGCAGCCGCAGCCCCCGTTGCGTCACCCGAACAGAAAAATGTCATCCCACTTCGTCATGACGACAAAGCTGACAGCCTTCCTGTTGTGGTGAGCCCCGCTCCGGACAACGTGGCTGAGGCCTGATCGCTCAAGCGCTCTGAAAGGGGTTGGACGGTGTTCGCAAAGCGCACCGTTCTCGAGCCAACGTCAGCTGCTTGATTTCCTCAGGGGTCAGGGACCATCGGAGCGCCTGGGCAACATCCATGGCCTGCTCCGGGGTTCTCAAACCTGGGATCGGCGTGGTGCCCTGGGCTCGGCACCAATTGAGTGCCACCTGTGCCATCGAAACACCGCGGTTGCTGGCAATCGTGGCGATGACGGAACGGAGGGAGCGGCTGGCCGGCAGCAATTGATTCATCAGCTGCCGACGCAAAAACGTTCGCGGTTTACATTCAGCGGCCGGCGGCAGCGTCAGCACACCGAAGGCCAGGGGGCTATAAGCCAACACCTCTATACCGCGATCACGGCACAGCCGTCGCAAGGCATCAGCCTTGGCATCTCCTGGAGAGAGCAGCGAGTACTGCACCTGCACACTGCGCAGGGGAACGCCTCGCTCCGCCAGGCGTTGATGCATCCACACCAGCCGTTTGGGGCCGATATTGGACACACCGATTTCGGCGACGGAGCCATCGAGAACGCGGTCTGCGAGACCATCGAGAAGCTGCACCTCCTGCCACGGGGCGTAGCGGGCTGTGCTCCAGTGCAATTGCACCCGTCGCAGATGGCCCTGAAGTCGCTGGCGGCTGGCCTCCAACGCCTGATCCAGGCCCCGTCGTCCCAACCGCCAGGGGAAGGGAGCCAGTTTGGTGGCAATGCACAGCTCAGTCCGTCGCGTCGCAGGAAGACGGGCTGCGAACTGACCCAGAAGCAACTCACTGCGTCCATTGAGCCGACCTGTGCCGTAGGAATCAGCGGTGTCGATCAGGCCAAGACCGGAAGCGAGGGCCTGGCGAAAAGTCTGCTCAAGACGGCCATCATCCCGTTCGGACTGATACCCCCACAGCAGTTGATTGCCCCAGGCCCAGGTGCCGAATCCGATGCCGTTCAACGCGTCCTCTGCTCTCCCCGCCATGATCGCCATATCGATGGAGACTCATGGCTGACCCCCTGACGGCCCCTTCCAGTCCCAGGGCCCATTCAACGCCGTCGGAATCAACGGAACCTTCGGAGGAACGCATCCTCTGCCAACACTGCCGGCGCACGGCCAGCAACGGCATCCGCTGCCTGGGGATGTGTGTGGCCGACAGCGACTACTAGTGCTGTTGGCGCTGCTGTTTGTGCTGATGAACGTCGACGTGGCTAGCAGCGACGCCGCCGGCAACAACCGTTTCGGCCGGTTGGAGACGACAGTCTCCAGCTGTCGCATCACCCAAGCGAAGCGTTCCATGGGCTGCCGACGGCTGCAACTCACCCAGACCAGTGTCATCGGGCTGCGAATCCGCTTCATCGGTGAAAGCCCAGAGCAACCCGGTAGGACGCATCAGCTCACCTTCGTGACAAGGCTCGGCTCCAGGGATCCGGTTTTGAGCTGTCAAAACGGTCGCTGCAACCTCGCCGCCACCAGTTGGAACGGAAAGATCACCAGCCATTCCTGGGTGTTCTTCGACAAGCGCGGTCTGCCGATCGGCCTGCCGGGCAGTCGTCCGACCCAAGGACGATGCACGTTCAGCAATGGGCGCCTCAGCTGCCAGAGTCAATCCCGTGATGGACTGAATCTGAGCGCGGAGGCCCAACTGTGAAGATCGAACGAAGGCGGCACCCAGATTCGAACTGGGGATAAAGGATTTGCAATCCTCTGCCTT
>CAJWIC010000135.1 GCA_913040905.1 uncultured Synechococcus sp.
AAATGTCGCTGCCGGAGCACGAAGCCCGCATGGTTGTCGAAGCAATTGAAGCCCTTAACCGCGACATGCTGGACAGCTAACGGCAGACTGAGGGCGTCATAACGCTTGATGGGATGTCCCGTTCCGCCCGACGCCTGTTGGCCTGCCTGCTCAGTTTCGGGGCCTGTCTTCTCCTCTGGGCCCCTGCCAGCCTTGCGATTGCACCTGCTGCGCTGGGTGGAAGCCTTCCGGACGCGCAGGTCATCGACGAGGCCGATGTGCTGAGTCGTGCCAGCCGTGGGGAATTGGAGACCAAATTGCGCAGTTTCGATGACCAGCGGGTGGATGCCCGTTTGATCACATTGCGTCGTTTGGACTACGGCATCAGTTTGACCAGCTTCGGTGAGGAGCTGCTCGAGACCTGGAGCTCACCGTCTGGTAACCCCCTGATGTTGATGCTGATCGAAACCCAGAACAAGCGGTCTGCCGTGGTGGCAGACCAGACGCTTGAAGAGCAACTCCCTTCAAGCCTGCTCACGAGCACCGCCCGCACAACCATGACCGTGCCACTGCGGGAAGGGGATCGCTACCGCCAGGCCTCCGTGGATGGCCTGAACCGTCTTTCGATCGTTCTCTCGGGTGGGGAAGATCCTGGGCCGCCGCAGGAAATCGAACGGGTCACTCTGCCCACCAACATTCCCACCAAGGAGGAGACAGAAGAAAGCGATGCGACCAAATGGGTCATCATCCTTTTGGTGCTTGGAACCATCATTCCAATGGCCACCTGGTGGGTTTTCTCGCGCTGATTGAACGTTTGCGATGAGCCGCCGTACCTGGATCAATCTGTTCAGCACCAATCCTTCCATCGAACTGTCCAATGATCTGGAACGTGGCTATGAGGCGGCTCTGCTGATTCAGAGCCTGGAACTGGAGTATTACGGCGACCGCCAGATCCGCCCCGATCTGAAGCTTTCCGTCCCACGCGCAGTGCAGGCGACCATTCTGCGTCGGTTCAAAACTGCACTGGCCATCTGCCGCAATTCAGCAGCCAATCTTTCGGACCAACGGGGTCAGCTCGATTCCCAGGAGCTGCGTCAACTTCAGTTGATTGAATCCGTCGTCAGCCGATATGGATCTCGACGGTCCAGCGGTTCCCCGTCCATCAGCCGTTCGCCAGACGCCCTGCCCCGATCACTTCTAGGGGTTTTTGACAGTATCCGGCTGCAGTTGGATCCCTCCACAGAGGACAACGTGGTTGCTGGTTATCGACGCCGTCGTGACAGCACGCTGGTCTCATTGCGGGTCCTGCTGTTACTGATTCTTGTTCCTCTGCTGGTTCAGCAGATCGCAGGAACTTATCTGATCTCCCCTGCGGTGAATCATTTCTCACCAGACCTTCCCTTCCTTAGTTATCCAAAGCCTCAGTTAGAAGAGAAAGCCGCTGAAAAGCTTCGTGTTTACAAACAAGAACTTGAATTCGATGCTTTCCTTAAGGGTGCGCAACCGCTGGATGATGACCAGCTGCGCGACAAGCTCACTGAGAAGGCGACGGAACTCAAACAGGATGCTGATCAGGAAAGCCTCAAGGCGATCAAAAATGTTTTTGCTGATTTAGCAGGTCTGATCGCCTTTGCGGTGGTGTGTTTTGTGAGCCGCGATGAGCTGCGGGTTCTGCGGGGGTTTGTTGATGAGGCGGTTTATGGCTTGAGTGATTCGGCCAAGGCCTTTGCCATCATTCTCTTCACCGACATCTTCGTTGGGTATCACAGCCCGGAAGGCTGGTCTGTCCTGCTGGACGGAATTGCTGATCATTTCGGTCTTCCATCCAGCGAGAGTTTCGTCAATCTCTTTATTGCGACCTTTCCCGTTGTTCTTGCAACGATCTTCAAATACTGGATTTTCAGATATCTCAATCGGGTGTCTCCATCCTCTGTTGCAACCCTAAAAGGAATGAACGGTGGTGGTTGATCCCAGGACATCAAACGATCCAGCCCCACCTGGTCTTAAGAATCGCCTCATCCTGGTAAGCGGCCCAGCCCGTAGCGGAAAGAGCCGCTGGGCCGAGCATCTGCTCCAGAACCAACCTGTTGTCACCTACATCGCCACAGCGGCGGCACGACCGAAAGACGCGGAGTGGCAGACGCGTCTCGAGTTACACCGACGGCGTCGGCCGGCGCACTGGGGGCTGGCTGAGTCAGGCGGAGAGCTGTTGGAGGTCGTCGAATCTCTTGTTCCCGGTCAGTCCGTGCTGATTGATGCGCTGGGTGGTTTCGTCGCCCATCACCTGGAAATGAATGGAACCGCCTGGAATCGGCTCTGTGAGCGACTGATCAGCTCTATCACCGCATCACAATGCACCTGCGTGGTGGTGATTGAGGAGACTGGATGGGGCGTTGTTCCTCCAACACGCATCGGCGGCGTGTTTCGTGATCGCTTGGGTGTTCTTGCCCAGAAACTGGATGGCGTTGCCGATGACGCCTGGCTTGTTGTTCAAGGACGGGCTCTCGACCTCCACGCGCTGGGCCATCGAGTTCCATGAGTAACGTCACACCCCTACGTATCGCTCTGTTCGAGCCACAGATTCCACCGAACACAGGGAATATTGCCCGCACTTCGGCTGCCTTTCAGGTTCCACTGACCTTGATCGAACCGCTTGGCTTCAAGGTGGATGACCGAAGTGTCCGCCGAGCCGGTCTGGATTACTGGCCTCATGTTCAACTCTCCATCGCCCCAGATTTTCCGGAATTTCAAAAAGACCTTCGTCCGGAACAGAGGTTGATCGGCTGCAGCCGTCGCGGTGGAGCTTCGCTCTCATCCTTCGAATTCAGGCATGGCGATGTATTGCTCTTTGGGCGAGAGGACACTGGTCTCCCGGAACCTGTTCGCGAGGCGTGCGACGCCATCCTCACGATTCCGATGCCCGGTGGCGCCAACGAAGCTGGCCAGGGCGGTGTCCGCAGCCTCAACCTTTCGGTGGCCTGTGCCCTGGTGACGTACGTGGCTGGGCAGCAATTGCGGTTGTGGTGATCCCATCACTGCTCCAAACCCCCTTGCACTGGGATGTCCAGCTCGTTACCTTCAACGCGACCAATGGGGCCTTATGCGCGCATTGCTAGTACTGGCAACTGCTGTTACCCCCGCTGTAGCGCTTGGTGTTTGGAGCACCTTGCCCGGTATTGCAGATAATTCCACATTCAATCTCGCAGAACTTCCTCCTCTCCCTGCCCTCGATGCAGCTGACGTCGCCTCCAGCCTCAAGGAGGACACCGTTGTTGATCAGCTCTGGTTGAAGGTTGTTGAGTCGACCAAACTGACTCGTTTCGCTGATTTGCTTCAGCTGGATCCAAAGGCTCTGGCCCTTTTGAACAACGTAAAGACATCCCACGTTTTCGAGCCCGGCAGCTGGCTCTCTCTCCCAAATTCCAATCGAGTGGTTGCTGTCACGTTGTCGTCCCTCGACCGTTCCAGCATTCGCAAGACGCTTCCAGTTTCAGAACCACCGCCGGTAAGCACCGTTGCAAGAATTCAACGTGGCGATTCGCTGGCTGCTTTTCTCAAACGCCATGGAGTCACCGAAGAGCAGCTCAAAACATTCAACCCTGGTGTTCAACTCAAGAACCTCACCGTTGGAAGGGAGCTCCAGGTCGCTCAGGCTGTTTCAGGTCAGTCTGTCCTCGCTGTTCGTCCCCTGCGCAGTGGTGGCGCCGCCTGGCCTGCACTAACCCAGCTTCCATTGGCCGATCAGCCGGACAGCCTCAAACCACCAATTGCAGGTTACCTGTGGCCCACCAAGGGTGTTTTCACCTCTGGTTATGGATGGCGTTGGGGTCGGATGCACAAAGGAATTGATATCGCCAACAACACCGGAACACCAGTCGTCGCAGCTCGTGATGGGATCGTCACTCACTCCGGCTGGAGCGGTGCCTACGGCTATCTGGTCGAAATCGCCCACAGCGACGGCGAGTCCACCCGGTACGCCCACAACAGTCGTCTTCTCGTCAAGAAAGGGCAGGTTGTTCCCCGTGGTGCCCGCATATCTCTGATGGGAAGCACTGGTCGCAGCACAGGTCCTCACCTTCACTTCGAGATTCGTCGCGCCGGTGGTGCAGCACTCAATCCCCTAATCAAGCTTCCGGCGCGTAAAGCCTGAGGTTTCCAAGCCTCGTTTTAATCCAACTGAAATTTGAGCTGGATTTAACACCAGCTTGAGCATTTCAATGTCAGAGGGGAGACTTGAACTCCCGACCTCAGGGTTATGAATCCTGT
>CAJWIC010000136.1 GCA_913040905.1 uncultured Synechococcus sp.
ATGAAGTCCACCAAACCAGCAAAGAAAGGACGCTCCTTGTGGACGCCGTAGTGCTGCTCAGCCAGCTCCCGACTTGGAGTGATCTGCTTGAGCCCAACGAGCTTGAAGCCCTTGCGCTCGAAGCGACCGAGAATTTCGCCCACCAGACCGCGCTGGACGCCATCGGGCTTGATGGCGATAAACGTGCGTTCGGCGGTCATAACAAAAAGCATGCGTGCCGGGCCATCGTCCGTGGCAACCCTGCTCCTTGGCAAGCACAGCTTTCGGCTTAGAACCTATCTTTCAGAGATTCACCGAACAGGTTCATGGCTCAGACCGGAACGGAACGGTCCTGGTCCGTGGCACAAAGCGCGGAGCTCTACGGCCTTGAGCGCTGGGGGGCACCCTATTTCTCGATTAATGCCCGAGGGCATGTTGTGGTCCAACCGCGCGGTGATCGCGGCGGTTCGCTTGACCTGATGGACCTGCTGCAGGGGCTGGAAGCCAGAGATCTGCAGACCCCTCTCCTCATCCGGTTCGACGACATCCTTGAAGACCGGCTCGAGCAGCTCCACGCTGCGTTTGAGCGGGCCATCGCCCATTACGCCTACGGCGGAACCTATCAAGGCGTCTTCCCGATCAAATGCAACCAGCAGCGCCATGTGGTGGAGCATCTGGTGGACAAGGGCAGCCGCTGGAATTTCGGACTGGAGGCTGGCAGCAAGGCCGAACTGCTGATTGCCCTCTCGCTTACCTCAAACCCTGAGGCATTACTGGTCTGCAACGGCTACAAGGATCGTCGTTACATCGAGACAGCGATTCTCGCCAGACGGTTAGGTCATCAGCCCGTGGTGGTGATCGAACAGGCCGACGAAGTTGAGCGGATCATCGAGGCCAGCAAGGCACTTGGCGCCTCACCCTTTCTCGGCATCAGGGCAAAACTGTCGAGCCGCAGTACCGGCCGCTGGGGCAGCTCAGTGGGAGACAGGGCCAAATTTGGCCTCGACCTCACGGAAATGTTGCACACCGTCCACGCACTCAAGGATGCGGGGTTGCTGCAGGATCTGCGGTTACTGCATTTTCATATCGGCAGTCAGATCAACGACATCGCCGTTCTCAAGGACGCCCTGCAGGAGGCTGGTCAGATCTACGTGGAATTGACCCGCCTTGGGGCACCCATGGGTTACCTGGACGTGGGGGGAGGACTCGGCATCGATTACGACGGCAGTCGCACTGCCTCAGCTGCCTCCACCAACTACTCACTCCAGAACTACGCCAATGATGTTGTGGCAACCGTGCGGGAATGCTGCGAACCCCATCGGATTCCAGTTCCCACATTGGTGAGTGAAAGCGGGCGCGCCATCGCCAGCCATTTTTCAGTGCTGGTTTTCAACGTTCTGAGCTGCAACCGCACTCCCGATGAGGAGCCAACGCCAACAGATGATGAACCGCTACCCGTTCGCAACTTGCGCGAAACCCTGAACCGCATCCGCGCCGTCAGTGGAACATCAGATCCCGACATGCGACTGCTTCAGGAGAGTTGGAATGACGCGGTGAAATTCCGTGATGACGCGTTGGCGGCCTTCCGGCTGGGATACATCCGGCTCGAGCAAAGAGCCATGGCCGAGCAACTCACCTGGTGCTGTGCCCGGGAGATCAATCAACGACTTCCAGGTCATGCCCCCATCCACGACGATCTGCGCGAACTGCAACAAGCTCTCGCGTGCACGTATTACGCCAACCTTTCGGTGTTCCGTTCAGCGCCTGACACCTGGGCCATCGATCAACTCTTCCCGCTGATGCCCGTTCATCGCCTTGATGAAAAGCCAACCGAGCTGGGCGATTTCGCCGACCTCACCTGTGATTCAGACGGCAAGCTGGCACGTTTCATTGATGCCGGCCAGAGCAGAACCCTGTTAGAGCTCCATCCACTCCGGAAGGATGAGCCCTACTGGATCGGACTCTTTCTTGGTGGGGCCTACCAGGAGGTCATGGGCAATCTGCACAATCTGTTCGGTCGAACCAGTGCCGTCCATGTTCGTCTCAACCCCCGTGGGAACGGCTACGTCCTGGATCATGTGCTCAAAGGCGACACCAACGCCGATGTGTTGGAGGAGATGCAGCATGACCCCGATCTCATGCTGGAACGCCTCCGTCAGGCGTCCGAGAAAGCAATCCAGGCTGGAACGTTGCAGATCGCAGACGCCAGGCTGCTGATGAGCCATCTCAGAGCCAGTCTGGATCAGACGACTTATCTGCAGGGATGAAACGCGTTCGTGAACTGCTGCAGCGTGTCGGGCCATACGCCGCTGCCGGATTGGTGCTGGCACTGCTGCGGAGTACTGGCTTGGCCCAGACGGTGGATTTGGTGGTGTACGACCTCATCACCACACAGCGACCTGCACCATCTGGCCGAGACACTCCCATCACCCTGATCGGCATTGAAGAGACCGACATCCAACGTTTCGGCTGGCCCATCGACGATGGCCTGCTGTGTCAGGCCTTTGACCGACTCAACAATGATGGGGTCGACGTCATTGGGTTCGACATCTACCGGGACAAGGGTGTTGGGCTGAAGCAGCAATGTCTGCGGGATCGCTTCCGCGACGAACCGACGCTGGTGTCGATCTTCAACGTGGCCTCCGGCATCGGGCCGGTCCCGGGAACACCGGAGGAGCGTCAGTCCTACAACGACCTGAGCCTGGATGCCGACGGTGTTCTGCGCCGTGATCTCGTGCACGTCACAGGCCAGGACGCGGCAACAGTGTCCTTTGCCATGCGGGTGATGGAAGTTGCCACCGGCGATCGAAGCCTTCGCAACGCCATGGATGCCGGCACCTTCCAAGACGCCTGGCTCAGTTCAGATGGCGGCGGTTACATCAACGAAGTGGATGCCGGCTTGGGGATGCAGCGGCTGCTGCGCTTTCGCGAACCCTGGAGCTACCCCCTCTATTCACTGGCCCAACTCCTGGATGGAGAGGTGCCGACCGAAGCGATTCGGGACAAGATCGTGATGATCGGCAGCACAGCTCCGTCGCTGCGGGATCTATTCAATGTTCCCCACACCCGTTTCCGCAACACAGAGGAGGTGTTCCAGGTCTCCGGGGTGGAAATCCACGCCAACCGCGTCGCCACGCTGCTGGATCACGCCAACGGCACCATCAAAACCGGCTGGATCATGCCGGGTTGGGGCAACCTGACGCTGCTGGTTGTCTGCATGGCGACAGGACTGCTGCTGGGCGAAGCCGTTCCGAAACTGAGGCGCAGCGTGCTGCTGGTGATCGGCCTCAGCGCTGGCCTGACGGGTGGCCTGGGCTGGCTCCTGTGGGAACACATCTGGGTTGGCATGACCATGCCCCTGACCGGACTGCTGAGCATGGGGGGAGCCGCCTGGTTGCGACGTGGCGCCATGAGTCAGCAGCACTCCCAGCAGATCAAGCAGCTGCTGGGCCAGACCACATCACCGGCGGTGGCTGAGCAACTCTGGAATCAGCGGGATGAGCTTCTCACGAATGGTCGTTTTGAAGGTCGACAGCTGCCGATCACGGTTCTGTTCACCGACACCGCCAATTTCACCAGCGTGTCGGAAGGGCTGAGCCCGCGGGAATTGATGGACTGGCTCAACCGGGGCATGGAAGTTTGCGTGCCAGCCGTTACCAACCGGGGGGGCATGGTGAACAAATTCACTGGAGATGGAATGCTGGCTGTGTTCGGCGTACCGCTCGAAAACGACACCCAAGCTGAAGCGCAAGCGGCCATTGAAGCGGCGAAGGAAATCAAGGCGGGCCTGGAGCAACTCAATCAGCAACTCGCGGAACAAGGTGAGCCATTGATGCGGATCCGGATGGGGATCCATTCAGGTGAAGCCCTGGTGGGTTCCATGGGCAGCGCTGAACGCATCGAATATGCCGTGATCGGCGACACCGTGAACTGCGCCTCCCGTCTGGAGAGTCTGGAGAAGCAACGTCATGACGGGGTTCTGAGGGTGCTGCTCTCCAGCAACACCCTTGGGCTGCTCGGCCAGAATTACCGTGAGTCGTTAACGCTGGAATCCTGGGGAGAGGTGCAAGTCAAGGGGCGTGATGAGCCCCTTGACGTTCATGAACTCAAGATGGACAACGAACCGGCAGCTGCTGAGGCCACTC
>CAJWIC010000137.1 GCA_913040905.1 uncultured Synechococcus sp.
AGTGATCACGATCCGGACGCCCTTGTTCTTGGCCATAAAGGACGTTGCGCCGCAGTGCGAAGCGATTGACAAACAAAGAGCTTACCTGCCGATGAACCTGAGCTCTTCAATCCGCACTTCCTAAGATCACGCGCCGTCCACGCTGGCTTCATGCGGGTCTCACTCTCTTGGCTCAAGCAACTGGTTCAGCTGACGGGATCCGTCGACGAATTGGCTCATCGTCTTTCGATGGCCGGATTTGAGGAGGAGGAGATCGAAGATCTGAGCGCCCGGGCCAAGGGCGTGGTGTTGGGGTTGGTGAAGGAGTGCGAAAAGCATCCCAATGCCGACAAACTCAGCGTCTGCCAGGTGGATGTCGGTGCCGGGGAACCGATTCAGATCGTCTGCGGCGCCAAGAATGTCCGGGCTGGATTGCATGTACCGGTCGCCATGGTGGGAGCGGTGCTGCCAGCAGTGAATCTCACGATCAAGGCGGGGGAACTGAGGGGGGTCAGCAGCAATGGAATGATCTGCTCCCTGTCGGAACTGGGGCTGGCCTCAGCGTCCGATGGCATCGCTGAGCTTGACGACCTGACCGCTGACCTACCGGCATTGGGAGAGCCGGTCGCATCCTTGCTCGGTCTTGATGACACCGTCCTGGAGCTGGCAATCACCGCCAACCGTCCGGATGGTCTGTCGATGGTCGGCATCGCCCGGGAAGTGGCGGCCCTGACGGGTGCTGAGCTGACACTCCCGGATCTGACCCTCAACCCTGTGCACGAACCGTTGCAGGCGACGGCCGCCAGTGCAGAGGCGATGCAGGCCGGAGGGTTGTATGGCATCACCCTGATCGAGGGCGTTGACGGCTCGTTGGTCTCTCCGGCCTGGGTTCAGCAGCGTCTGGAACGGGCTGGCGTCAACCGTGTAAACGCTGTGGTGGACATCACCAATGTGGTGATGTTGGAGCAGGGTCAGCCCCTGCACGCCTTTGATGCCGATGCGCTTGAACAGCTCACCGGCAGCACGGTGACTGCTGCCAGTTTCGGTCTGCGGCAGGCCCGTGAGGGAGAAGCCTTCGTCGGCCTGGATGAACGGGAGCTCAGCCTCGACCCTCGAGCCCAGGTGGTGACCTGTCATGACCTGCCGATCGCTCTCGCAGGCGTGATGGGCAGCAAGGCCTCTGGTGTCAGCGCCTCGACAGGGCGAATCTGGCTGGAATCCGCCATGTTCAGCCCTGCGTCCGTTCGCACGACAGCCCGTTCCGTCGGCCTCCGGACCGATGCCAGTGCGCGTTTCGAGAAGGGTCTGCCCAGGGAGATGACCCTGGCCTGTTCAATCCGCGCGCAGGACTTGCTGAAGCAGCTGTTCCCCTGTGAAGCGAAGGGTCTCTGGGTGTGTGGTGAGACCTCGGGCGACGCCGCTCCGGTGTTGTTGCGCCGGGATGCCCTGCATCAGCTGCTCGGCCCCCTGGAGGGCGATGCGGGCAGTTCCGATCTTCCCGATGCCGTGATTGATCAATGCCTGACGGCCCTCGGTTGTGAGCTCAAGGCCTGTGATGAGGGCTGGAATGTCATCGCTCCCCCGTCGCGGCGTCTCGATCTGGCCAGGGAGATCGACCTCATCGAGGAAGTGGCACGCCTCGTCGGTTTTGATCGCTTCGGGGCCCATCTGCCGGATCCCTTGTCTCCTGGGGCTCTGACCCCGGCACAGCAGGCGGAACGGCGCCTGAGAACTCTGTTCTGCGGAGCAGGCCTGCAGGAAATCACCACTCTTTCCCTGGTGGGAGCCAGCGACTCCGATCCCCGCATCGCCATCAGCAATCCGTTGCTGGCGGAAACCAGTCATCTGCGCACCAACCTGTGGGAGGAGCATCTGGATGTGTGTGTCCGCAACCTGAAGGCGTCCCAGCCGGGATGCTGGATCTTCGAACTGGGCACCACCTACGCCGGCAGTGCTGATGACGTGCAGGAATCGCGCCTTCTCTCCGGTGTGATCTGCGGTGAACAGCGGCTTGAGCGTTGGACCACCAGCGGCAAACCAGCACCTCCGGATTACTTCAACGCTCGCGGACGACTGACCGAGGTGATGCAGGCGCTGAAGTTGGACGTCACAGACCGCCGTCTCACCGACGATCCGCGACTGCACCCTGGCCGCGCTGCCACCCTTGTGCTGGAGGGTCGTCCTCTCGGTTGCTTTGGACAGCTCCACCCGGAATTGGCGGAATCGCGCGACCTACCCGAGGCCACCTATCTGTTTGAGCTCGATCTGAGCCGTCTGGTGGAGGCAGCCACCCGAACCAACCGTTGGATTCCGGCCTTCAAAGCATTCCCAACGGTGCCGGCCAGCGAACGGGATCTGGCGGTGGTCGTGAACCGCGACCTTGCCGCATCTGAGTTGATCCAGTCGATCCGAAAGGCGGGCAAACCGCTGCTGGAGTCCGTGACGCTTATTGACCGGTTTGAGGGGGAGCAGCTTGGAGAGAACAAGGCGAGTCAGGCCTTCCGGCTGCGTTACCGGCACAAATCGGAAACACTCACCGACGACCAGGTGCAGCCGGTGCACGACAAGGTCCGCCAAGCCCTTGAAAAACAGCACGGGGCCGAGCTCAGGAGCTGATCTGCCGCAGCAGGGCCAGATTTTCCAGATGGGTGGTCTGCGGGAAGAAATCCACGGGCTGCAGCTGATCCAACTGGTACGGCCCTCCAGGCTGCAGCAACCGTTTCAGGTCTCTGGCCTGGGTCGCCATGTCGCAGCTGAGGTAGGCCAGCAGTGGAGGCGGGTCGCTCAGAATCACCTCAATCACGCTGGAGTCCAGCCCTCGCCGCGGCGGATCAACCACCAGCGCTGAACACCCCGGCAGGGTGTCCTTGAGCAGGTCGGCCACATCGCCGGCCTTGAATTGGGTCAGCGAGCCCAACCCGTTTGCATCGGCATTGCGACCCGCCTGCTCGATCGAGTCGGGATTGATTTCAAGACCCACAACACGATGCCCCTGGGCCGCCAGAGGCAGGCTGATCGTGCCGATACCGCAATAGGCATCAACAATTGGCCCTTGCTGCTTCGCCTGGCTTAACCAGCTCACGATGCACGCCACGATGGCTTCGGCCTGGGGCGTGTTGATTTGGAAAAAGGTGGTGGTGCTGAGCTCAAGCGCAAGCCCACAGAACTGCTCACGAATGACCGGATCCCCTGCCAGAACGGTGGTCGTCGGCCCGAGGATCTGGTTGGTGCGACGTGGCTGAAGATTGAGGGTGACGCCCTTGACCTGTTCCCAGCGTTCGACCCATTGCTGGGCCAGTTGTTTCAGACCAGGTAGAGGCTGGCTGCTGACGAGACTGATCAACACCTCACCGGTGTGGTGTCCGATGCGCAGCCCCAGGTGCCGCAGTCCCTGGAATTGGCTGAGGTCGTGGTCAGCATTCAGGCCACTGTGATCCAGATCACGCTTCAGTGGCTCGACCAGAGCATCCAGCCGTGGATCCAGGACGGGACAGCGGCTGAGGTTGACGATGCGATGGGTCCCCCGCCGGAAGTACCCCATGCGCAGGCGGCCGTCCTCCCCTCGGCGGAGGGGGATGAGCCCGCGGTTTCGGTAGCCGAGCCCGCGTTGATCGGTCAGGGCAGCAGCTTGGAGATGGTCAATTCCCCCGATCCGCAGCATCGTCTGGTGAAGCTGATGCTGCTTCCAACCACGCTGGGCTGATTCATCCAGGTGCTGCAGGGTGCAGCCCCCGCAATCGTCAGCAAGGATGCAGGGAGGGCGTCGCCGTTCCGGGGAGCTGTTGAGCCGCTCAGTGATCCGGCTCAACCATCGGGATTTCTGCCGTTGTTGAAGCTGCAGGCTGGCCCGTTCACCCGGCAGCAGTCCCGGCAGCACAATCACCCAGCCCTGCCAACGAGCAAGGCCGTGGCCATCCCGATCCAGGTCGATCGCCTCCAGCTCCAGGCGCAGCCCGGGCCGAGGGCTGGTGTCATCAACGTCTCCGCCGTTGGTCTCAGGCATTGCAATGGCGTAACACCAGGGTCATCACCGGACGGTTGACCCACTTGAGACCACTAAACTCCAGAAAGCCTGCCCAGTTCCATGAGTGTTGTCCGGGATCTCATCCTTCAGGCCGATGAGGATCTGCGG
>CAJWIC010000138.1 GCA_913040905.1 uncultured Synechococcus sp.
CGCCGCATCGTTGTAGGCGGCTTCCAGCAGCGCAGGGTCTCGCGGCTGATCCAGTCCCAGTAGCAGAGGTCCACCGTGGAGCAGCCGTCGGAACCGTTGCAGCAAGGCCACGGCCTCCTCGCCGCTGAAATTGCCAAGGGAACTGCCCGGGAAAAAACCAATGCGGCGTTGGCCCTCCAGCCGTGGATGCTGAGGGAGATCCGACAGCTGGCTGTGGTCGCAGCAGACGCCCAGCATGGTGGTCTGCGGATGTTCATGGCTCAGGCCATGCAGGGCATCCCGCAATGCAGAACGGCTGATGTCGAGTCCGACGAACAGATCGCTGTTCAGGGCCTTGAGCAGCGGCGACACCTTGCGCGCATTGCCGATACCGAATTCCACCAGCACGCCGGCTCCGACAGCGGCGGCGATCGCGTCGGCCTCCCGGTTCAACAGGCTGATTTCGTTGCGTGTGAGGCCGTACTCCGGCTGCTGGCAGATCGCGGTAAACAGCCTTGATCCTTCGCTGTCGTACAGGAGCCAGGCCGGTAGCTGCCGAGGTGTCTTCATCATTCCCTGCCGTACCAGTTGTTCCAGGTCGGCCTGGGCCGGGTGGAGATCCAGCAGCTCCACGGTCCCCTCAACGGTCATCCCATCAATGCTCATCGGGCCAGGCGGATGCCGCTGCCCATCCAGCGGCTCGCCGGCGGGAAGAAATTGCGGTAGGTGTCGCGTCCATGGCCTGGCGGTGTCATCCAGCAACTGCCCCGCAGCACGAATTGTGAACTCATGAACTTGCCGTTGTATTCCCCGATGGCACCGGCGGCTGGCTGAAAGCCCGGATAGGGCCTGTAGGGACTGGAGGTCCACTGCCATAGAGCACCGTGGGCATGGCGCAGGGCACCGCCGTGGACTCTGCGGGCCTGTTCCCATTCCGCCTCGCTGGGCAGCCGCGCTTTGCTCCAACGGGCGAAGGC
The DNA here is from genome assembly GCA_913040905.1 of uncultured Synechococcus sp. The sequence goes on from CAJWIC010000138.1 coordinate 957, forward strand.
ATCCGCTTCAAACCAGCTCACATGGCGTACCGGGCTTTCAGGGGCCCTGGGACGTCGTCCCGCCAGGGTGAACTCATCGCCGTCACGGTGCCAGTAGCGCGGTGCTGTCCAGCCGTTCTGCTGACAGCAACTCCAACCTTCGCTCATCCACAGTTCTGGCCGTTGGTAGCCCCCATCGGCGATGAACTGCGCGTAATCGTCGTTGCTGACCAGATCGCTTTGCACCTGAAAGTCGTCCAGCCAAACCCGGTGGCGCGGCGCTTCATTGTCGAAGTGGAAGTCATCCCCCTGATGACCGATCTGAGCCAGCCCTTCGCTGCAGCTGAGCCATTGGGAGGGCTTCACGGTTGTCTTCAGATCAGCTCTGGCGTCGTAGCCAGGTTCGAGTGGTTGTCGGCTGAAGCCGTCCAGTAGATCCATCAGCAGCAGCTCCTGATGCTGCTGTTCGTGCTGAAGGCCCAGTTGGACCAGCTGGATCAGCTCTCTTGTGGGTGACTCCAGCAGCAGCTGCAGGCCGTCGTCCACGCGGTGACGCCAGTCCAGGATGGTGGTGATTCCAGGCCGACTCAGCAGCCCCCGTTGCGGACGGGGATGGCGGTCGCCCACAGCGTCGTAGTACGAGTTGAACTGATAGCTCCAACGGGGATCGCAGGCCCGATGCCCGCTCAGATGCGGCTGCAGCAGGAAGGTTTCGAAGAACCAGTTGGTGTGAGCCAGGTGCCATTTCGGAGGGCTGGCATCGGCCATCCCCTGCAGGTTCAGATCTTCGGGATCCAAGGGTTGGATCAGCGCCTCACTGCGTTGGCGCACCTCTTGCAACTGGGTCAGCAGCACGACGTTGCGACGGGCCGATGTAGGCCGGACCCTAGGGGCCCGTGTGTTTTCTGGCGAGGCTGGGCAGGGGTGTCTTGAATGGCCAACGATGGGTTTGATGGGCGGGGAGGGTTGATGCCGGCTGAACAGCGGCAGCTGACACGGGCCAAGCAGCGGGAACAGGTGGCGGAAGAACGCCTGGCGCCTGTTGTGCTGGTTCTGGTGCTCTCGGCGGTTGTCGGCACAGCCTTCGGTTGGTTTTTGCTGTCGCCCAGAGTCCGTGCGCCGCGGACTGCCTCCCCCCGTGCCGAGTCGGTCGATCCGATCAAGTCGTCGGCCGCCCGTCATGGGCAGCGTCAGCAGCTGTTGAGCCGCCTGCGAGCGTTGCAGGTGGATCGCGCCTGGTTCCTCAGGCTGGTGGACAGCACCCTGCTGTTGCGGCACCCGGATCGTGCGGGACGGTTGCCCTCATCCGCGCCGGATGATGCGGCCGTCCATCAGATCTGGGTTGATCTGGCGCAAGACTGGCTGGCCCGCGTGGAACGGTTGCCGCCGTCCCTGAGGGCCCGGCTGGGGTCTCTGGCCGATGCCGATTGGCGCGGATCGTCCCGACGCCTGGTGGCCCAAGGCATCCATCCCTTGGTTCTGGAACGGCTGGTTGGGGCGGCGGCCCGAGATCTGCTGCCTGGTGAACCCCAGGAGGTCACGCCGGCAGAACCATTCCGTCAGCTCTGGATTGCAGCGGCGATGCGGACGTTTGACGACATCAGCATCGAAACGATCGCAGCCCGGTCGGGGCAGATCGTGAACCGCTCCCTGCGGATCCCCGCCCAGGGGGCACAGCTGCTGGCGGTGTCCGTTCCCGATCAGCACAGCCTGGCCTTGGGCATCAATGGCACGTCATTGATGCAGATGACGCTGTTTCGCTCGGACGGAACCGTGCTGGAACAACGGGGCCCATTGCGGGTGGTCACGTTGCAATCCGGTGTTGGTTCGCCATTGCAGTTGCTGGTCACCAACGATGGAGTTGCGTCAGGCCTCATCACGCTGTCCTGTCGGGCAGACGCAACAGCGACCTCCGAGGGTTGATCAGAAGCGCGCCATCGCGGCCTTGACCTCACGCTTGGACTGCTTCTCCTTTTCAGCAGCCCGTTTGTCGTGCAGCTTGCGCCCCTTGCCGACGCCGATCGTGAGCTTGATCCATGACCCCTTCAAGTGAATGTTCAAGGGAATGAGGGCCAGGCCTTTCTGGTCCAACTGCCCCCGCAGCTTGTCGATTTCACGCCGGTGGGCCAGCAGGCGGCGTGTTCGCAGCGGATCGTGATTGAAATAACTGCCGGCATGGGTGTGGGGAGAGATGTGCACGTTGTGCAATTGCAATTCCCCATTCCGGATCAGGCAAAACCCGTCCCGCAGGTTGGCTTTGCCATTGCGGATCGATTTCACCTCGGTGCCCACCAGCTCGATGCCGGTTTCCAGGGTTTCCAGAATCTCGTATTGATGCCTGGCCTGGCGGTTGTCCGCCAGCATTCGATTGGCTGCTGCACGGGCCGCGGCGGCGGCGGCTTTTTTCGCTCCTCCCTTGGCCATGGCAGCTCAAATGTCACCCGACCTTATCCAGGGCTGGGTACCCTGCCCGAATGGCGATCGTCTCCTCCAACGCCGGCGCTTCCCAACCCCGTCGGGAGCGGGTCTTGGATGCTCAGTCTTCTCCGGAGGAAGTGACGGTCCGTGCCGATGAAGGGCTCCGACCGCGACGCCTGGCGGACTACATCGGTCAGTCGGAGTTGAAGCAGGTGCTGGGTATTGCTGTGCAGGCGGCTCAGGGGCGGGAGGAGGCCCTGGACCATGTGTTGCTTTATGGCCCGCCAGGCCTGGGTAAAACCACGATGGCTCTGGTGCTGGCCGAGGAAATGGGGGTGCAGTGCCGGATCACCAGCGCCCCGGCGCTGGAGCGGCCGCGCGACATCGTCGGCCTGTTGGTGAACCTGCAGCCCCGTGACCTGTTGTTCATCGACGAAATCCATCGCCTCAACCGGGTGGCAGAGGAATTGCTCTACCCCGCGATGGAGGATCGACGCCTGGATCTCACCGTCGGCAAGGGCAGTACCGCTCGGAGCCGCACCCTCGACCTGCCCCCGTTCACTCTGGTTGGTGCGACGACCCGTGCGGGATCCCTCAGTTCACCGTTGCGGGACCGTTTCGGGCTGATTCAGCGTCTGGAGTTCTACTGCCAGCAGGACCTGGAGGCGATCGTGGCTCGCACGGCGGATCTGCTGAAGGTCAACCTCACCGCCGAAGCCTGCGCCAGGATCGCCGGGGCCTGCCGCGG
>CAJWIC010000139.1 GCA_913040905.1 uncultured Synechococcus sp.
CGGTGAAGGTGCCACCGCGATCAATCCAGAAGCACCACCCCATCTCAGGCCCTGGACAACATCGCCCCAGCCTGCCGCGCAGGCCGATCAACAAACCATGTCGATGCCTCCCGATGGACGTCCTGAACTGGGAACGTTGAGAGGCAACTGCCGCCCGAACGCTTGGACAAGCTCGCCACCGCCTGGGCGATCTTTCAGGGGTTACTTCTGGAAGCGATTCCGTTTCTGCTTCTGGGGGTGGTCATCGCTGGCTTGGCCCGTTGGCTGGTGCCCCAGGGAGCCTGGATCAACCAATTGCCGCGGAACCCAGTGCTGGCACCGATCACCGGCGCCCTGATGGGGTTTGCCCTGCCGGCCTGCGAATGCGGCAATGTGCCAGTCGCTCGCCGTCTTCTTGCCAGTGGAGCACCACTGGGCACCGGCTTCGGTTTCCTCTTTGCAGCACCGGTGCTCAATCCGATCGTTCTGGCCAGCACCTGGGCCGCTTTCCCGGATCAGCCCTGGCTTCTGGTCGCCCGACCCATGGGAGCCTTTCTGCTGGCGATCCTGCTGAGCCTGCTGCTGGCGCAGCTGCCCGAATCACAGCTGCTGGAATCGGCATTATTGAGCGAACGTCGACTGAGTCAACCGCTGCGCAATCTTGACCTGTTGCAGCGCGGCAGCGGCCTGATCGGTTCGCCGCTGCCAGAGATCGCCGCTCCAAGACCGCTGCGCCCTCGACTGGGGGAAGTACTGGATCAGAGCAGTCGCGAGTTTCTTGATCTGCTGGCCCTGCTGGTGCTGGGTTGCGTCATCGCCGCCACCGTGCAGACCTGGTTACCGCGCAGCTGGTTGCTGGCCGTCGGCGGGGCGCCAACGGGATCAATCCTGGCGCTGATGCTGCTGGCGGTGGTGGTGTCGGTGTGCTCCAGCGTCGATGCCTTTCTTGCCCTGGGGTTTGCCGCTCAGGTGACTCCGGGCGCACTGCTGGCTTTTCTGTTGTTGGGACCGGTGGTCGACCTCAAACTGGCGGGACTGTTCACGGTGCTGATGCGGCCCCGTGCCATTGCCATCACCGCCGCTGCCGCCAGCCTGGGGGTGCTGTTGATCGGACAGTGGGTGAACTTGTGGAAGTTGTGATCCGGGAGCTGAGATGAGTCGCGGATTGCTGCTGATCCTCTGGGGATGGACGGTGCTCTGGAGTGTGCTCAGCGGACGCCTGGATCTGTTGCTGCGAGGGGTGTTTCACAGCCTGGTGGGCGCATCGGGAGCTGCTCTGGTGGGAGCTGGGCTTCTGCTGGTGGTCCGTCACCACAGCGGCCGCAGCGTCATCCGCTGGCCCTGGCTGGTCAGCGCGGCACTGGGCGGCCTGGTGCTGCTGATCCCCCCGAACCCCTCCTTCAGTGATCTGGCAAGCAATCGGCCTCAGGGGCTCCCGGAACCAGCGGAGCTCGCCTTTGTGCTGCCACCGGAACAGCGCAGCCTGACGGAATGGGTGCGATTGCTGCGCAGCCAGCCCGACCCGCAGCTGGTGGATGGGAATCCCGTCAACATCCGAGGCTTTGTCTGGACTCAACCCAAGGGCCCGCCATTGATCGCTCGGCTCACGGTGCGCTGTTGCCTGGCCGATGCCACCCCCTCCGGCCTGGTGGTGGCCTGGCCAGAGGATGCCCACCCCAAGGCCAATCAATGGCTGGCGATCCAAGGACGGATGACCATCGCTGAGCGCAATGGTGAACCGACAGCGGTGGTGGTGCCGACTGCGATCAAGCCCATCCCCCGCCCCAAACGGCCCCTGGAACCATGACGCGAAGGCTGACGTTGATCCTTCTGCTGAGCGCTGGCGCCGTGGTCATCCAGCAACAGCTCCTGTTGCGACGCCCCCCACGGCTGCTTGATCTCAGCCCACAACCACTGCAGTCCGGCCGGGCGGCAGTGGACGTGCGCTTCAGCCGGGCGATGCATCGCAACAACCTGGCGGCGGAAAGCATCCTGAGCCCCGCCCTGCCCCATCGTTGGCTGGGTCAGGGGAATCGACTGCGGTTGATCCTCGAAGGGGAGGCTCCCATCGATGGCCCCATCGCCTTGACGCTGGCGGGCCGCGACCAGCGCAGGCAAGCGATGTCACCTCAGCGGCGATGGTGGGATCCACGACCGTGGCTGCTGGTGACGCGGCAGGTGAAAGGCGGGGAACAGCTGCAGCTGCGGGACCGCCAGGGCCAATGGCATCCGCTCACCCCGGTCTGGACCTCACTCCAGAGCCTGGTCCCCCTCGGAGACGGCAGGGGGGTTGCCGTGGTGAGCAGCAACAGCACTGGGAAAGAGACGATCTGGCTTAAACGACTCAGCCCGCGCAACCTCGCCTCGTCACCTCAACGGCTGGGTCCACCCGAACCCGGGACCCTGGAAGCCCTGAGCCAGGGCAATCTGCTGTTTGGGCACATCAGCAGCAACCTCAATGGCGATCTGCTGGTGCAGACCGGTGGATTGAAACCGGGAAGTGAGAGCCTGGAGCTGCTTCTGGCCAACGGCAAGCAGCAATCCCTTGACCTGCCTTCTTCCGGCCCGATGCAGCTGCTGCCAGCCGGCGGAGGTCTGGTGGTACCGGGCTACGACGGCATCAGCCTTCGACCGATCCAGGACAACGGCCAACCCCCGCAGGTCCTGCCGGGAAGCCGAGAGCTGGGAGCCTTCTGCGCAACATCAGGCCGAGCTGTGCTGATCCGTCACTGGCCTGACTACCGGCGCTCGATTGAACTTGTGATTCCTGGACTGGCCCCACGTCAGCTCCACCTAGGTGAACAGGCCGTACTGGCGGTGAGTTGCAACGGCTCTGGAGAGCAGATCTGGGCCGTATTTGGCATTTGGCAGGGCCGACGCAGCCAGCACGAACTGGTGCAATTCGACAGCAAAGGCACAGTCCTTCGACGGCGAAATCTGGACCCCTGGACCCTGATACCGGGAACAGGGGTTGAGCACAATCCAGTCGACAACAATCTGCTGATGACCTTGACCCAGCCAGAGCTGACCGGTGGACGAGCAGCTCTGATCGATGCCGACACGCTTCAGTTGAAAAAGACCCTTGACGAGCCCATTCGGGAAGCCCGATGGTTGCCGGCGGGGTGATCAGAAACCGAGGCAAATGCGGTCGACACAGTCAAACAAGAACAGCTGACTGTCGTCCGTTACATCGAATGGTGCGACTCATGATTGTGCGCATCACCATGGTCGTGGACAACCATGGCAGCTTCAGCATTGAGAAAGCTCAGGTGCTCGATACCTAGAGCATTGATCCCTGTAGCCATCTGGCAGGACCCATGGTCATGACCGTGATCGTGATCGTGATCGTGATCGTGATCGTGCGAATGATCCCCAGAATGCAAGGCATCAACGGAGTCAGCATCAGCCTTGCAATCAAAAGACTTTGCTGTGATGACACCATCAACATCCTTGGGCAAGAGACGTCCGGGCTTCACATCTCGAAAACCCTCCTTAAATCGTCCCTTCGAAATCAATTGGTCGTTCTCATCAAGAATTCCATTGTTATTGGAATCCTCGAACATCTTATATTTTTTGCGATTTTTCTTGTGAACAACAAACCCCGTCTCGCCCTCATCAAACACCCACGAGTAGTGGTATTTCTTGGAGTCGCCACCACGCTCACCCTTTACAACTCGGCTCCAAGAACCAATTTGAGGAGCATCATTGGATGAATCCATGGGAATAGATTTTGATGAATCATCCATTAGATTAGAGCAACTAATCCGAACAACAAAAAACCGCCTCCCTATCAGAGGCGGTTTTTACAAATCTCAACCAGCCTTAGAAAGAGAAGCTCACTCCAGTTCCAACATGGTGCTGCCAACCTTCACCCCAACCGGGAGCATCGTCCCAGCTGTAAGTCTGCTGCCAATGCAAGAACAATGTGGCATCACCAACGGGGACAGAGAAAGCAATTTCACCAGCCAAGTCTGTGCGCTGACTCAACCCTGAGTAGCTGCCGGGGACATAAAAACGAGGACCCGCCTCGATCATCAAGGAGATTTCATCGCTACCAAATGTGAATCCCAAACCAACACGAGGATCGGTGTAGTTGC
>CAJWIC010000140.1 GCA_913040905.1 uncultured Synechococcus sp.
GAAACCGCTGATCAATGGCGCCTAGCACGATTTCGTGATCATATTCTCACTAGGAAGTAACAATTGCGTGCCCCTGGAGCGTCAACATCCCTGCCCCTAGCTTCGCGTCGGTGATCCGGATGGCCGGATCCATCGGTAACACGGCCCGGGTCTCCGGAGAACCTGATGCCGAGAGCACAAGGGTGCCCTCCTCAGCCCGCAGCTGGAAGCGTCTCCGGATCGGATCCTGTTGGGCAGCCACCGTTGCCATCAACTCCAGTTCATCGTTTTCGATTCGGAGCTGCCCCAGAGGCTTCAGGCCCATCAGCTGCTCGGCAAGCCAATCGCCAAGGTCCCGCCAACGCTCCGACAGCAGGGCATCGCCGAGGGGCTGACCGGGCATCGCCACCATGCCGCTCACCTGGCATGGTCCCTTCAGAGCCAACATCTGGCCTGGACGCAACCAGGTCAGATCCACCTGAATCGGTCCGCTGCTGATCTCGGCATGCTGCAGCGGCAGCCCCTGGAAGCGCACATCCCGGGCCGTCAGCACCGCCCCCTGCAACCGACCACGCATGAGACCCAGGGACGACCCCTGCAGTGTGAGATCCAGACCCCCGACATGATCACAGCGACTTCTGATCCAGAGACCCAGGCCGGCGGAAATCAGCTGAAGCAGAGGGTCGCTCATCGCGCCAGCAGCTCCAGGCAGCGCTCAGCAACCCGCTGAGGCTGATCGATATGGGGTAGATGGCCGCAGGCCTCAAAGGTTTCCGCTGGGTGCTGCAGCAATGTTTCAGCAGCCTGCTTGAGCGGTGGGCGCAGGATCCGATCGTCGGCACCCCAGATCACGTGGAGGGGCTGGGGTGGCAACGGCGCGCCACAACCGGCAAAACCACCGCTGCGGGCAAAAGCGGCCAGGGCCTCGGCCCAACCCGGGCATTGCAGATGCAGCGATGCAATCTGCTCCTCCGGTGGCCCCACCTGTCCGTCCGGATCCGCGAACGCCTGACGGCAAAGGCCGCGACGCACCCCGGGCCGCCCGAGAAACCAAGCACCAAGCCGATCCAGCAGGGGCGGCACGGGCATGGGACGGCCCGTCAGTCCGGCCGGCGCCAGCAACAACAACGCACTAATGGCGTCCGGCTGACGTCGGGCCAACTCCACCGCAACCGCACCGCCCATGGAGGCTCCGATCACACCGATCGGACGATCAGCATTCAGCTGCTCCAGCAGAGCGTCGAGGTGCAGCAGCACGGCCTCAGGGCCGTAGTTCGCCTGGGGGGGACGCGGAGAAAAGCCGAAACCGAAGAGGTCGGGAATGAACAACTGAAACTGCTCACGCAGGAGCGGAACCAGGCGCCGAAATTCCAGAAAGCTGCTGTCGAATCCATGCAGCAACAACAAAGGGGGACCCTGCCCGACAACGGCCACCGGGAACGGTTGATCCAGGCCCAGACCCGGCAAGGGCCACCACTCCAGCTGCAGCGCCAGATCCTGGGCCTGCGGGTCGAGCAACCCGGGGACAAGAGCATCCAGCAGAGACTTCAAGGCGTGAGCGGGCTGGGTTCAGCTGCTCCAACCAGCGCCTCAAGCAACGCCCCAGGAGTCACCGCAAACGGTAAGTGGTGCAGGTCAGATCCCTCACGGCAGGCGAAATCACACACCTGCTGCAGTTCACTGAGGCTGGCGCCGGAGAGACCAAGGTCCTGGAGGCTCACCGGGAGCTGCAACTGCCGCAACAGCGAAAGCAACTGGCGATGCGCCTGACCGGCCAGACGGTTGCCACCAAGGCGTTCCTCCAGGCGGAGCTGCACCAGGATTCCGAAGCCCACCTTCTCGCCATGCAGCACGTGGTGACAGGCCCGCAGCTGGGTGAGACCGTTGTGCACGGCATGTGCTGCAACGGTTCTGCAACGGGCACCGCCAAGCCCGCCCATCACACCAGCGGTGAGAGCGCAGGCTTCAGCGGTGCGGGCCCAGGCCGCACTGGTGGAGTCTTGAAGAGCGCCTGGCCCATCGATCAGCAACTGATCGCGAAGCACACGGGCCATCTGCACCGCCTGCTGCACCAGTCCATCGCTGCTGTCCCCACTGCTGACCGATGCCTCGTACCACTTCGCCAGGGCATCAGCGACACCACTGGCCAGGGTGCGCGGAGGGGCCTGGCGAACAAGCCCATGATCAAACACCAGCAGATCGGGGCAGCGCTCCAGAGCTACGTCACCCTGGAAAGCGCCATCGATCGAATACAGATTGGAGAGAGCGGTCCACCCCGCACAGGTGGCAGCGCTGAGCGGAACGGTGATGCAGGGCAGCCCCAGCCGATGGGCGAGCAGCTTGCCAGCATCGAGAACCTTGCCACCGCCTGCGGCCAGAACGGCATCACAACCGGCGGCCTCGGAGGCCAGACGCTGCAGATCTTCTTCGCAGCAGTCGAACTGAAGCACCGTGAAGACCGGGTTCAGGCCGGCCTCAGCGAGGTCCCTCGCCAACCCCTCCCGCAGGCTGGAGGTGGCGCGACTTCGTCCCAGCAGGAGAGGGCGCGAACAAAGGGCACTGATCTTGCCCAGCGCCGCTTGCCAGGCACCCTCCCCACGCAGCACCGCCGCAGGGGCGATGGCGTGGGAAGAGATGGACACAACCATCAGACGCCTGCACCTGCCAGTTGAGGGGATGCCTCGGCCAGACCTTTGTGGCGAACAACGACCTTCTTGTCGTCATCGACATCCACTTCGGCATGGTCACCATCCTTGATTCGACCGGAGAGCACTTCCTCCGCCAGGGAATCCTCGAGCAATCGCATCACAGCGCGACGCAGGGGACGAGCTCCATAGGCGGGGTTGTAACCCTCTTCCACCAGGCGTTCCTTGAACGCATCGGAAACCGTGAGGGTGATGCCCTTCTCGCCCATGCGTCCGAAGACTTCCTTCAGCATGATTTCAGCGATTTCCTTGACCTCGTCGCGACTGAGCTGACGGAAGACAATGATTTCGTCGAGCCGGTTGAGGAATTCAGGCCGGAAGTACTGCTTCAACTCCTCGTTCACGAGAGAGCGGATCCGGGTGTACTGAGACTCCTCAGCACTCTCACCGGAGAACTCGAAACCGAGGCCTCCGCCACCCTTCTCGATCACCTTCGAACCGATGTTCGAGGTCATGATCACCAAGGTGTTCTTGAAATCGACCGTGCGGCCCTTGGAGTCAGTCAAACGACCATCTTCAAGGAGCTGCAGCAGCAGATTGAAGACATCGGGATGCGCTTTTTCGATTTCATCGAAGAGCACCACGGTGTAGGGGCGACGGCGAACAGCCTCCGTGAGCTGCCCCCCTTCGTTGAAACCGACATAGCCCGGGGGAGAACCGATCAGCTTGCTGACCGTATGGCGCTCCATGAACTCCGACATGTCGAGGCGGATCATCGCCTCCTCACTGCCAAAGAAGTACGTGGCCAGAGCCTTGGTCAACTCAGTCTTACCGACACCGGTGGGACCGGAGAAGATGAAGCTGGCAATGGGACGATTCGGGTTCTTCAGGCCCACACGGGCCCGGCGAATGGCCTTGGACACAGCTTTGACGGCTTCGTCCTGTCCGATCAGACGCTGGTGCAGCGTCTCCTCCATGTTGAGCAGCTTGACCGATTCACTTTCGGTGAGCTTTTGCACCGGTACGCCAGTCCAGGAGGCGACGATCTGGGCGATGTCCTCCTCGTTCACCATCGGTGAGGGTTCACCGGCCTCAGCCGCAGGTGCGTCCGTCGTGTCGGCGTTGGCTGAAGGGTCGGCAGCTCCATCCTTGCGGTTGGCCTGGAGCAAAGAGCGGATCTGCTCGCGCAGCTCAACCTCTTTTTCACGCAGCTCACCCGCCTTCGTGAAGTCCTGATCGCGGACGGCGTCCTCCTTTTGTTTCTGAACCCCGCGCAACTCCTTGTCCACCTCCTTGGCTTCGGGCGGAAGCTTGGAATTGAGCAGCCGGACCCGTGAACCGGCTTCATCGATCAGGTCAATCGCTTTGTCGGGGAGGAAGCGATCGGAGATGTAGCGATCGCCAAGGGTTGCAGCAGCGACCAGGGCGTCGTCGGTGATC
>CAJWIC010000141.1 GCA_913040905.1 uncultured Synechococcus sp.
CCGCGAAACCCCTGACGCTTGTTGGTGTCGATACGCAGATCAGCCACCTGAATGACCCCGGAATTGGGGATTCCCGCCACAGGGTCTTTCTCGACCCGCCGCAGCACACAGCGGATCCGAGCTTCCAGCTCCTTGGGGCTGAAGGGCTTCACCACATAGTCGTCGGCCCCGAGTTCCAGGCCGGTAATCCGGTCGGCCACATCCCCCAGGGCCGTGAGCATCACAATCGGAACGTCGGATTCCTTGCGCAGCTCCTGACAGACGCCGTAGCCGTCAAGCTTCGGCATCATCACGTCCAGAACCACCAGATCAGGGGAACAGTTGGGAAACAGTTCCAGTGCTTCTGTGCCATCACACGCCGTGACGACGTTGTAGCCAATCATCGACAGACGGGTCTCCAGGATCCGTCGGATCGAGGCCTCGTCATCGACCACGAGGATCGTTTCCTTGCTTGGGGCCGTGGCCGTCATACGCCGAGGCGCTTAGTACCTGGGTTCACAAATAAGTGGGCGCGCCCCCGCCCTGTTCATCCAAAGGCAACTTTCTTCACAGTTCGCAGTGCCCAAATCCGCCGCCGTCTTTGTCTGTCAGAGCTGTGGGGCGAAAGCCAGGCAGTTCTTTGGTCGCTGTCCGGAATGCGGGAGCTGGAACTCCCTCGTTGAGCAGTCCCAGCCGGCTGCCGACGGGCGTCGACGTCGCGCTTCGCCTGACCCGGAGCAGGTTCCGCGGGCCCGCCGCTCCACGGCGATGGCCTCCCTGGATGACCAGCCCCTGCAGCGGCTGGAGACCGGATCGGGTGAATTCGATCGGGTGCTCGGTGGCGGACTGGTGCCCGGCTCGCTGGTGTTGGTGGGTGGGGATCCCGGTATCGGTAAGAGCACTTTGTTGCTCCAGAGTGCTTCGGAGATGGCGCGCCACAGCTCCGTCCTGTATGGGAGTGCGGAGGAATCAGCCCAGCAGGTGAAGCTGCGTTGGCAACGGTTGGCCGGGGCAGGAGCCTCTGACCTGCAGCTGCTGGCGGAGACGGATCTGGAGCTGGTGCTGGAGGAGCTGGAAGCACTGCGTCCTGCGGTGGCGATCATCGACAGCATCCAGGCGCTCCATGACGCCAACCTCACCAGTGCCCCGGGTTCGGTGGGTCAGGTGCGGGAGTGCGCGGCGGCCCTGCAGCGGTTGGCCAAGCGCCAGACCACCGCGTTATTGCTGGTGGGCCATGTCACGAAGGAGGGGATGCTGGCCGGCCCGAAGGTGCTCGAACATCTCGTGGATGCGGTGCTCACCTTCGAAGGGGATCGGTTCGCCAGTCACCGGTTGCTGCGGGCCGTCAAAAACCGTTTCGGTGCCACCCATGAGCTGGGGTTGTTTGAAATGCAGGCTCAGGGGTTGGCGGAGGTGGGCAACCCCAGTGAGCTGTTCCTCAGCGATGCCCGGGCCTCAGGTGTGGCCACGATCGTGGCCTGTGAAGGCACCCGTTCGCTCGTGGTGGATCTTCAGGCGTTGGTGAATGTCACCAGCTACGCCAGCCCACGCCGTACGGCCACCGGCATCGGTACCAACCGTCTCCACCAGATCCTGGCGGTCCTGGAAAAGCACATGGGGTTGCCGCTGTCACGCTTCGACTGCTATGTCGCCGTGGCCGGAGGCCTCGAGGTGGAGGAACCGGCGGCTGACCTGGGGGTCGCCGCAGCCGTGGTGGCCAGCTTCCGGGATCTCACCCTGCCGGCGGGCACAGTGCTGATCGGGGAGCTCGGGCTCGGTGGACAGCTGCGGCCCGTGGGGCAGCTGGAGCTGCGTCTGCAGGAGGCGGCCCGTCTTGGTTTCCGTCGTGCTGTGGTGCCACGTGGCAGTGGCCTGGGGGCGTTGGCAGCTGGCCTTGACCTGGCGCTGCTGGAGGCCGACAGCGTCACTGAGGCGCTGGTGCTGGCCCTCGGTGACGCTGTGAACGACCAGAACTCAACGGGTCAGAAGTAAACGTCCACGTTGCTGCGGCCCGTGGATTTCAGCCAGTTCTCAATGTCGAGGTAACCGCCGGGGTTGAGCCGCACCGCCTGGGTCCAGGATTCAGCGGCCTGGTCAAACCAGCGGTCCGCATCGTCCTGACGGCCTTCCTCCTCCGCGATCCGCCCCCATTTCTCGAAGATCAGCCCCATGTTCTTGAGGCAGGAGGGTTGCTTCGGATTCTCATCGAGAGCCTTGCGGTAGGTCTCGATCGCCCGTTCCTCCTCGCCGTTGGACATGTAGATGATCGCCATGTTTTTCAGCGTTTCACTGCGATCGGTGGGGTTCTCCTCGAGCTTCAGAGCCTCCTCGTAGTTCTCCAGGGCTTCGGCGTAGTCGCCATCGTTCTGGGCTGACAGGCCATCGCGGTAATAGACGTAGGCCTCCTTCGATCGGGCGTTGATCGGCAGCAGCTTGACGATGAGGTCCGCCATCACCGTGAAACTCTTGTCGATGAAGTTGTCGTTGCGATTACTGCGGGGCACGGTGCTCCGGCGGAAGGACACCATCCTGACGGGATCGGCGCCCGACCTAGCCTGCGCTTAACGATCCATCGCCAGTGAATCAAGCGGTTCAGACCGTTGTCCTCGATGTCGAGGGCATGAAATGCGGTGGTTGTGTGCGTGCTGTTGAGCGAACGTTGCTGGAACAGCCAGGAGTGCAACGGGCGGATGTGAATCTGGTCAGCCGTGCCGCCTGGCTTGATCTGGACGAGGGAGCCAGCAGCGTGGCGGATGTGCTGAACGCTCTGACGGACCGCGGCTTTCCGGCCCGTGAGCGACAGCTGGAGGATGCCGCCGGAGCCTCCGGTTACTCCGGGGTTTCAGGGCTGACTTGGTGGCAGCAGTGGCGACAGCTGATGGTCGCCCTGGTGTTGCTGCTGCTGTCGGTGCTGGGTCATGTCAGCGAGGCGGGCCAACTCGCCTTGCCCCTGATCGGCAGCCTGCCGTTCCATGCCGCTCTTGCAACAGTGGCCCTGCTCGGGCCCGGTCGCCCCATCCTCAGCGGAGGCGTCGCAGCTGCGCGCGCCGGTGCTCCCAGCATGGACACCCTGGTGGGACTGGGGGTTGGCAGTGCCTATCTCGCCAGCATCGTGGCCTTGATCTGGCCCCTGGTGGGTTGGCCCTGTTTCTTCAATGAGCCGGTGATGCTGCTGGGCTTCGTTCTGCTGGGGCGATTCCTGGAGGAGCGCGCCCGTTTTCGCACGGGCATGGCGTTGCAACAGTTGGCTCAGCTCCAACCGGAAACGGCCCGATTGGTGCTGGCCGATGGTGCGATCCGCGAGGTGCGTGTCGGTGCACTCCGCCCGGGGGAGCGGCTGCAGCTCCTGGCCGGGGATCGGGTCCCCGTGGATGGACTTGTGCTGGAGGGGGAGTCAGCTGTGGATGTCTCCAGCCTCACCGGTGAACCGATGCCGTTGCAGGCGGAAGCCGGCACTGAGCTGTCCTCCGGCAGCCTCAATCTCGAGGCCCCGTTGGTTCTGGAAGTCACCCGTGTGGGGGCCGAAACCGCGCTGGCGCGGATCATTCGATTGGTGGAGCAGGCTCAGGCCCGTCGGGCGCCGATTCAAGGTCTGGCCGATCGGGTCGCCGGACGGTTCTGCTACGGCGTGATCGGGTTGGCGCTGGCCACCTTCCTGTTCTGGTGGTTGTTCGGTGCCACCCACTGGCCCCAGGTGCTCCAGGTCGCTGCGCCCGGCATGCCCCACGCCGCGATGGCCGGCCACGGCATGCATCATGCCGGTCTCGGCAGCGGGGCGACCACACCCATGGGCCTGGCGCTGCAGCTGTCGATCGCTGTGCTGGTGGTGGCCTGTCCCTGCGCTCTCGGGTTGGCCACGCCCACGGTCATCACCGTGTCCACCGGCCTGGCCGCCCGACGGGGCTGGCTGTTTCGGGGTGGTGACGTGATCGAAACGGCAGCAGGCCTGCAGCAGGTGGTCTTCGACAAGACCGGTACGCTCACCCTGGGGCGCCCTCTGGTGACCGCCGTTGACGGCGAGGATCCCGATCGCTTGTTGCAGTGGGCGGCGAGCCTGGA
>CAJWIC010000142.1 GCA_913040905.1 uncultured Synechococcus sp.
CCATCAACACGATGTAGAACTTGTCCGCCAGCTGGGAAAAGATCTGCCCCAGCCACAGTCGCCGGAACCCGTCCAGGCGGATCACCGCCTGCAGACCTCTACGACTGGTTTCTGGAGCGCTGGCTGCGGATCCGCTCAACTGTTTTCTGCGTCGGCGCCATGTTGGCTTACCTGCGGTGCGGTGATGCACTCCCGCAGCATCGCCAGGGCGGGGTTTCCCCGTTGCAGATGGGTGCGGATCCAGATCTCGACCACACCAAGCAACCGCAGCCACACAGCTTGCGGCCCCATCAACTCCCCATCGCGGCGGCGCGGCAGATCGGCACGGGTCAGCCGTTGCAGCAGGGCCAGCTCCGAGGGATTGAGGGCCATCGCTGCTCCGGGTTGTTGATCGATGGCAAAACCGTCCATCGGCAGAAGGCTGCAGCGCCACTCCCACGTCCCGATGGGAGGTTCCAGAGGGGCACCGCTGAGGCAGCAGCTCTGCAGTGGCAGGCTGTACCCCCCAAGGGTCAGCAGATGGATGGCCCCCTGCACGCTGCTGGCAAGTACTTCATCCAGGCTGTCGCTGCGTTGCTCCAGCCGTTCCAGGTGCAATTGGAGTGTGGCCAGAAGCCCATCCACCGGATCCTCTCTCGCCAGCTGCAGGCAGAGGTCACAGAAGGCCTGAGCGGCGGCCAGAGTCTCCAGCCGGCGGCCGAGTCCGGCATGGCTCTGAAGCACCCGCAGCTGGCGCACGCGGGCCAGACCACTGCGACCGCCCACCTGCAGTTCCAGCAGGGTCAGGGGAGCGGCCGCGGCCAGGCTGCTCTTCGGCCGCCGGGCACCGGGGACGGCCACCCGGGTCACCCCTTCCGCATCGCTGAGCAGGCTGAGAAGCCGATCGTGCTCGCCCAGCGGCCCCACCTTGAGGGCTAACCCCACCAGCGTGCGCTCGGCCATTCAGGCGATCGGTCGCCGGAGTGCCTGCAGCAGTTCAGGGGCGCTGCTGGTGCCCAGCAGCGCTGCCCCGGCTTCGAGCAGATCCAGAGCCAGCTCAGGGTGATGGATCCCCCCGGCGGCCTTGATGGCGCAGCGGCCGCGGCACAACCCTGCAAGAGCGACCACCTGCTCAGCCCGGCAGGGAGGACCGAAGCCATTGCCGCTCTGCACCCCTGCTGCGCCGGCATCGATGGAGGCTTCCACGGCGGTTGCCAGGAGTTCCTCCGGCAACCGGGCCATGTCCAGCACCACCCGCATCGGCAGGCCCAGTCCGCTGATGGCCGCTAAATCCTCGGCAAAACCACCGCTGTCCCCCCCCACCAAGGCACTGAAATCCGGAACAACGTCCAGCTCGTCGGCGCCATGGGCGGCAGCCCATGTCGCTTCCGCCAGCCGCAGTTCCGCGGGAATGGCGCCGAAGGGAAAGCCGATGGCGGCGATCAGCTTCGGCCCTCCCTGGCCCCCCAGTCGTTCCCGTAGCAAAGGCAGCTGGCGCAGGCTGGTACAGATCGCCCGCACCCGTTCCTGTCGTCCGGCATCGCAGCGTTCGTGCAGCTGCTCAGGGGTGAGCAGGGGATCCAGCACCGCCTGGTCCAGACAGGAGGGCAGGTCGGATTGATCCTGCCGTGGGTCAGCCATGGAAGCCGTCGACCTCAGCCTCGAGCCTGAATCACGCCGTAGCCGCCATGGTTCCGGCGATAGATCACCTGGAGTTGATCGCTGTCTTCGTCTCGGAAGAGGTAGAAGTCGTGATCGATCAGATCCAGCTGTCGTCGTGCCTCATCCAGGCTCATCGGCGGCATGGCGAAGTACTTGCGGCGAACACCGGGGTCGGGAAGCTCGGCTTCACGGCCCTGCAGCAATGAGCCGTCCACCTGGCTGTCGTCGGTGACGGCGTCCGTGGCCGGTGTATTGCTGGCGCTGTGGCCGTGGCTGTGGTGGTGATCGCTGTGACGCTCCTTCCAGCGCCGCAGTTGACGGGCCAGCTTGCCGGCGGCCAGGTCGATGCTGGCGTAAAGGTTTTCGCTGCGTTCCTGGGCCCGGATCACGGTGCCATTGGCAAACACTGTCACCTCAGCGGTCTGCTGCGGAACCCTGGGGTTGCGGGCGACCGACAGATGCACGTCCGCTTCGCGGACGGCATCGCCGAAATGGTGGGTGGCCCGTTCGAGTTTGGTTTGGGTGTAATCCCTCAGGGCCGGCGTGATCTCGAGGTTGCGACCATGGATCAGCAACTTCATGCCTCGCTCCTGTGCCGGTTGATATCGGCAAACTAGTTACGCCTGTCGATTCGGCACACCCCGGCTCCGCAATTCTTGTTGAGCCCACCGACCCATTGCCGTTCGAGCGGGCGTGGGCCGATCAACGCCAATGGCAGCAGCGTCTTCTCGAGAATCCGGAGCTGCCGGAGGCGGTCTGGCTGTTGCAGCATGAGGCCTGTTACACCCTGGGCCGCGGGGCCAGCAGTGCCCATCTTCATTTTCCCCCGGACCAACCGCCGGCGCCTGTTCACCGGATCGATCGCGGTGGTGAGGTGACCCATCACCTGCCCGGTCAGCTGGTGGCCTACCCCGTGTTGGATCTGCGGCGCCGTCAGCCCGACCTGCACTGGTACCTGCGCCAGCTGGAGCAGGTGCTGATCGATGTGCTGGCGCAGCTCGACCTGCGGGGGGAGCGCTTGCCAGGTCTGACAGGCCTCTGGCTGGACAACCGCAAGGTGGCGGCCATTGGTGTGGGCTGTCGCCGCTGGATCACCCAGCACGGGCTGGCTCTGAACGTCGACTGCGATCTGGCTGGCTTTGATCAGGTCACCCCCTGTGGCCTGACGGGTCGGGCGGTGGGGCGCCTGGTGGACTGGATCCCCGGGTTGAGCCTGGCTGAGGTGCAGCCGCTGTTGCGGGATGCCTTGGCTGCCCGCTTCCATCTGGCCTGGTGCGGTGATGCGTGATAGGCCTGGGCCATTGGATGCAGGTGTTGGATGACTGCCAGCTGGACGCCCACGGCCCGTGAACAGGAGGCCCTGCAGCGGCACGGCCATGTTCAAGCTCTGGAGCGGGTCGATGCGGTCTGGCCCTGGCTGGCGGCACGGCACGGGACCATCACCGCCGTCGATGCCCCCCACGCCACCCATCCGGAGCGTTTCAGCTTCGCCGAACTGGACCAGCGAATCGCCACGGCGGCGGCCGCCTTCCGCCGACAGGGTGTGCAGGAGGGGGATGTGGTGGCCCTGTTTGCGGAGAACAGTCCCCGCTGGCTGGTGGCGGATCAGGGCCTGATGCGATGCGGTGCCGCCGATGCGGTGCGTGGCGCCGCGGCTCCTGTGGAAGAGCTTCGCTACATCCTTGAAGACTGCAATGCCTCTGCCCTTGTGGTGCAGAACGCTGATCTGTGGCGTCGTCTGGATCTGACGGCGTCGCAGCGGCAAGGGCTGCGACTGGTGTTGCAGTTGGAGGGTGAGCCGGAGCAGGGCGTTCTCGGCTGGGAGGCGTTTCTCGCATCCGGCGCCGGGCAGCAGACGGTGACACCTCGTGCTGACCGCAAGGCCATCGCCACCGTTCTCTACACCTCTGGCACCACCGGTCAGCCCAAGGGTGTTCCCCTCACCCACGCCAATCTTCTGCATCAGATGCAGTCCCTGGCCTGTGTGGCCCATCCGCAGCCGGGTGCTGCGGTGTTGAGTGTGCTGCCGATCTGGCATGCCTACGAGCGCAGCGCCAGCTACTACTTCCTCTCCTGCGCCTGCACGCAGACCTACACCACGATCAAGCAGCTGAAGAAGGATCTGCCGCGGGTGCGGCCGATTGCCATGGCCACGGTGCCGCGCCTGTGGGAAGCGGTGCAGGCTGGTTTTGAGGACGTGCTGAAGACCTTCCCGCCGTCTCGACAGCGGTTGCTGAGGGCGGCCCTGGCCAACAGCGCGGCTCAGCGGCGTGCCATGCGGACCACGCGCAACCTGCTGCTGGAGCCGATGGCACCGGCCGCTCGGTTGGCGGCGGCAGTGGAAGCTGGACTGC